>NZ_JBEYUS010000056.1:0-43649 GCF_040643635.1 Saccharopolyspora sp. NPDC047091 | reverse complement strand
GTGGTCGGGTGGCGGAACCTCAGCGGTTCCCTCGCTGCGGGATCGTTTTCACAGGTGGCTCCGCCACATGCGAAAACGCTGTCCTCGCGAGGGAACCGCTGAGAACCCGCGGCGGTGCCGGTGTCTTGGGTGGTCGCTGCTCAGCGGCTGCGCCGCTGACAAGAAAAGGCGGACGGCTCGGGCTCGTCGGCGGGTTTCCCTTGGTACGACCGGGTTCCCCGGCGGCGCGGGGTGCGCCGCCGGGGGCCGGGTCAGTCGGTCGCGGTGATGCGGTCCGGGGCGGGTGGCACCACGCCGGGGTTCGCCGCCAGGTAGCCGAGCAGGGCGTCCAGGTCCACGGGTCCGCCCGCGACGTCGGTGCCCTCGGTGAAGCCGGTGAACCCGTCCCCGCCACCGGCGAGGAAGTTGTTCACCGCCACCCGGTACTGCGCGGCCGGGTCGACGGGCGCGCCGTCGAGGGTGAGGCCGGAGACCTTCGAGCCGATCGGCGCGGACCGCGAGTACTGGTAGTGCAGCCCGGCCGACACCTGCAGCACGTTCTCGCCCTCGTCGCTCCACTGCTGTTCGAGCACGGCCTGCAGCTGCGCGCCGGTGAGCGTCATGGTCTGCATGGTGTTGCCGAACGGCTGCACGGCGAACGCCTCGCCGTAGGTGATGACGCCGTCTCCTTCGCCCGCCGGGGAGGAGGCGTGCGGCAGGTCGGCGCGCACCCCGCCCGGGTTGGTCAGCGCGAGCTGCGCCCCGGTGTCGCGGGTGGCGGCCAGCTGGGCGTCGGCGACGACGCTGCCGAGGCTGGATTCCCCGGACGGCGCCGGGGTTTTCAGCAGGTCGCCGGTGGCGGTGCCGACGGCGCGGTTCGCGATGGGCGCGGCCTTGGCGCGGGCCTCTTCGACGAGCGCGGCGGCCTCCGGGTCGGGTTCGACGTCGCGGGTGACGACCTCGTTGTGCGCGGTGCTCTGCTCCCGCACGACCTCGCGGGTGTGGCGGTCGACGCGCAGGTCCAGCACCGACAGCAGCCTGCCGTAGGAGGCGCCCTGCACCACGGGCCGCGGGGCGCCCGCCGGGTCGGTGACGGTGCAGTTGTACTGCTGGTGGCTGTGCGCGCTGAACACGGCGTCGACCTGCGGGGAGACGTTCTCGGCGATCTCGGTGGCGGGGCCGCCCGCGGCGACGTCGCAGGAGTTCGGTCCGCCGCCGTCGGCTTCGTCGCCCTGGTGCAGCAGCACGACCTGCGCCTTGATGCCGAAGCGCTCCAGCGCGTCGGAGGTGCGGTCGATGGCCTCGACCTCGTCGCCGAACCGCAGGCCGCGCACCGCTTCGGGGCTGACCACGTTCGGGAGGTCGTGCAGCGTCGCACCGATCACGCCGATCGGGACGCCGCCGGAGACCTGCACGGTGAACGGCATCAGCGCGGGAGCGCCGCCGTCCTCGAAGGTGACGTTGGCGCCGAGGTACGGGAAGCTCGCGCCGTCGAAGGAATCGCGGAACTCGCAACCGTCCTGCGGGTGGCAGCCGCCGGTCTGCAGCCGCTGGAGTTCCTGGTAGCCCTCGTCGAACTCGTGGTTGCCGACGACGTGGCCGCGGACGTCCTGCGAGTTGAGGAAGTCGACGGTGGGTTCGTCGTGGAACAGCGCGGAATTCACCGGCGAGGCGCCCACGCTGTCGCCGGCCGAGAAGACCAGCGAGTTCGGCACCTCGGCGCGCAGCCGCTGCAGGTGGGTGGCGAGGTAGGCGGCGCCGCCGGCTTCGACGGTCCGGCCGTCGTCGAGCTCGACCGTCCCGGAGGACCCGGTGGGCGGTTCGAGGTTGCCGTGCAGGTCGTTGAAGGTGATCAGCCGGACGTCGGTGGTCGCGGGCGGGTCCTGCGGTGCGGCGCCTGCGGTCGCCCCGGTGGCAGTGGCGGCGGTGGCGAGTGCGGTGGCGGCGACGGCGAGTCCGCGTCGCACGCGGTGGGCACGCATGGTTCGGTCTTCCTCCCAGGTGGTGATCTCGGGAGGCAGTCTGCCCGGCGCCACCGACGACCACCACCGAATCCGCGTCACACCCCTCGTGCGAACTCCGCCGGGTGCGGGCAGGATGCGTCCCGGGCGTGCGCGAGCCGCTACCGAACGCGTCCGCCATCGACACCGCCACGCCGATGATGATGGGGTCCGGATCACCGTCGAACCCAAGATGTAGTGTGGCGCCCGCTGATGGTTCGCCGGTCCGGCCGGCGTGACAACAGGGAACCCGGTGCGAGTCCGGGACTGCCCCGCAGCGGTGAACGGGAACGACCGCCGTCACCACCTCCCGGTGGTGCAGCACTGGACGCTCGGCGTCCGGGAAGCGACGGCCAGTAGGTCCGGTGCCGAGCACCGGTCGCCCGTGAGTCCGAAGACCTGCCATCGGTGCGCGCACGAGGGGTGCGCGCCGTCCGGGACCTCGCGGGAGGGTTGCGGGACGAGCGGTGCCGTGCGCGCCGCGGTCCTGGCGCGTTCCGAGGAGTTCCGGGCAGGTGTCCGAGCTTGCGAGGAGAGAGCCAGTGACCGAGTCCACGACCCGGCCGTCAGCAGCGACCGCGGTGGTACCGGCAGGAGTGCGGGTGCTGCGGCGCGACGGGACCGTTTCCGGTTGGGACGAAACGAAGATCTCCGTGGCGTTGACCAAGGCGTTCCTGGCGGCCGAGGGGGATTCGGCCGCATCGTCGTCGCGGTTGCACCAGATCGTCGCGGAGTTGACGGAGCAGGCGGCGCAGGGCGTGCTGCGCCACGCGGGCACCGAGGGCCTGGTGCACATCGAGCAGATCCAGGACATGGTGGAGCTGGCGCTGATGCGCGGCGGGCACCACGGCGTCGCCCGCGCCTACGTGCTCTACCGGGAGGAGCACGCGCAGGCCCGCGAGGCCGAGGTGGCTCCCGCCGAGGACGCCGCTCCCCGCCTGGAGATGACCGCGCCGGACGGCACCCGGGTGCCGCTGGACTGGGAGCGGGTGTCGACCGTCGTCGAGCAGGCCTGCGAGGGCTTGGACGACGTGCGGGCCGACCAGGTGCTGCGGGAGGTGCGGCGCAACGTCTACGACGGCATCAGCTCGGCGGAGCTGGCCGAGTCGCTGACGATGGCGGCGCGCACCTTCGTGGAGGCGGAGCCGAACTACTCGCTGGTGACGTCTCGGCTGCTGCTGGACAAGCTGCGCCGCGAGGCGCTGAGCTTCGTCGCGGGCGAGCCGACCGAGGCCGACCAGGTGCAGATGCGGGACCGCTACGCCGGTTACTTCGCCGACTACGTGCGGCGCGGCATCGAGCTGGAGCAGCTGGACCCGGAGCTCGCCCGCTTCGACCTGGAGCGGCTGGGCGCGGCGCTGGACGCCGACCGGGACATCGCGTTCGGCTTCCTCGGGTTGCAGACGCTCTACGACCGGTACCTGCTGCACGAGAACGGGGTGCGGTTCGAGCTGCCGCAGGCGTTCTTCATGCGGGTCGCGATGGGCGTGGCGCTGCGCGAGGACGACCGGGAGGCGCGGGCGATCGAGTTCTACGACCTGATCTCCTCGTTCGACTTCATGTGCTCGACGCCGACGCTGTTCAACGCGGGCACCACCCGCCCGCAGCTGTCGTCCTGCTTCCTGACCACCGTGGACGACGACCTGCACGGGATCTTCCACGGGATCAGCAACAACGCGCTGCTGTCGAAGTACGCGGGCGGGCTCGGCAACGACTGGACCCCGGTCCGCGGCACCGGCGCGCACATCAAGGGGACGAACGGTTCCTCGCAGGGCGTGGTGCCGTTCCTGAAGATCGCCAACGACACGGCGGTCGCGGTGAACCAGGGCGGCAAGCGCAAGGGCGCGGTGTGCGCGTACCTGGAGACCTGGCACGTGGACATCGAGGAGTTCCTCGACCTGCGCAAGAACACCGGCGACGACCGGCGGCGCACGCACGACATGAACACGGCGAACTGGGTGCCGGACGAGTTCCTGCGCCGGGTCGAGGCCGACGAGCCGTGGACGCTGTTCTCCCCGGACGAGGTGCCGGACCTGCACGACCTGTACGGCACCGCGTTCGCGCAGCGCTACCGGGAGTACGAGGCGGCCGCGGAGCGCGGTGAGCTGAAGGTGTTCCGCCAGGTCCGCGCGGTGGACCTGTGGCGCCGGATGCTGACGATGCTGTTCGAGACCGGGCACCCGTGGATCACGTTCAAGGACCCGTGCAACCTGCGCTCGCCGCAGCAGCACGCGGGCGTGGTGCACTCCTCGAACCTGTGCACCGAGATCACGCTGAACACCAGCGCCGACGAGGTCGCGGTGTGCAACCTCGGTTCGATCAACCTGGCGCGGCACGTCACGGCCGAGGGCCTGGACGTGGAGCGGCTGCGGCGCACCACCCGCACGGCGGTGCGGATGCTGGACAACGTCATCGACGTGAACTTCTACACGATCCCGGAGGCGCGGGCCTCGAACCTGCGGCACCGCCCGGTGGGCCTGGGCCTGATGGGCTTCTCGGACGCGCTGTTCGCGCAGCGCATCCCGATGTCCTCGCAGGCCGCGGTGGAGTTCGCGGACCTGAGCATGGAGCACATCAGCTTCCACGCGATCACCGCGTCCTCCGAGCTGGCGGCCGAGCGCGGGCGCTACGAGTCGTTCGAGGGTTCGCTGTGGAGCCGCGGCGTGCTGCCGATCGATTCGCTGGAGCTGCTGGCGCAGGCCCGCGAGACCGGCGTCGACCTGGACCGTTCGTCCACTCTGGACTGGGACGGGCTGCGGGAGCAGGTCCGCGCGAACGGCATGCGCAACTCGAACGTGCTGGCCATCGCCCCGACGGCGACGATCTCGAACATCTGCGGCGTCGGCCAGTCCATCGAGCCGCTGTACCGGAACCTGTACGTGAAGTCGAACATGTCGGGCGACTTCACCGTGCTCAACGCCGACCTGGTGCGGGACCTCAAGGCCGCGGGCGTGTGGGACGAGGCGATGGTGCAGGACCTGAAGTACTTCGACGGCGACCTGGCTCCGATCGACCGGGTGCCCGCCGAGCTGAAGTCGTTGTACGCCACCGCGTTCGAGATCGAACCGCACTGGCTGGTGGAGGCCGCGTCCCGCCGCCAGAAGTGGATCGACCAGGCGCAGTCGCTGAACCTGTACATGGCGGCGCCGAGCGGCCGCAAGCTCGACGAGCTGTACCGGCTGGCGTGGCGCAAGGGCCTCAAGACCACCTACTACCTGCGGTCCAGCAGTGCGACGCACGTGGAGAAGTCCACGCTGCGCGGCACCGACGGCAAGCTCAACGCGGTCTCCCCCGCCGCCGCCCCGGCCCCGGCTCCGTCGCCGCAGCCGCAGGCGTGCGCGATCGACGACCCCGACTGCGAAGCCTGCCAGTGACCGCCCCGTTCCCCCTGGAGGACTCATGACTTCCGTGCACACCACCGACGCCACCGGGCTCGGCGAGATCGACCGCGGCGCGGGCCGGATCAACGTCGACGACAAGGCGATGATCAACGCCCAGGCGGACGTGAACCAGCTGCTGCCGCTGAAGTACGGCTGGGCCTGGGAGAAGTACCTCGCCGGCTGCAACAACCACTGGATGCCCACCGAGGTGTCCATGCACGCCGACATCGCCCTCTGGCGCTCCCGCGACGGGCTCACCGAGGACGAGCGGCTGATGCTCAAGCGCAACCTCGGGTTCTTCGCCACGGCGGAATCCCTGGTGGCCAACAACATCGTGCTCGCCGTGTACCGGCACATCACCAACCCCGAGTGCCGCCAGTACCTGCTGCGCCAGGCGTTCGAGGAGGCCGTGCACACGCACACCTTCCAGTACATCTGCGAGAGCCTGGGCCTCGACGAGGGCGAGCTGTTCAACGCCTACCGCGAGATCCCGTCCATCTCGGAGAAGGACGAGTGGGCGCTGCGGCACACCCAGAACCTGGAGAACCCCGAGTTCGCCACCGGCGGCCCGGAGCGCGACCAGGCGTTCCTGCGCGACCTCATCGCCTTCTACGTGATCTTCGAGGGCATGTGGTTCTACACCGGTTTCGCGCAGATCCTGTCGCTGGGCAGGCGGAACAAGATGGTCGGCATCGCCGAGCAGTACCAGTACATCCTGCGCGACGAGTCGATCCACCTGAACTTCGGCATCGACTGCATCAACCAGATCAAGCTGGAGAACCCGCACCTGTGGAGCGAGGAGTTCCAGGAGGAGGTGCGCGGCATGCTCGCCGACGCGTGCCGCCTGGAGGTCGCCTACGGCCGGGACACCATGCCCCGCGGCATCCTCGGCATCAACGCCGAGCTGTGCGAGCAGTACATGCACTTCATCACCAACCGCCGCTGCGCCCAGCTGGGCCTCACCCCGGTGTTCGCCGAGGTCGAGAACCCCTTCCCGTGGATGTCGGAGGCGATGGACCTGAAGAAGGAGAAGAACTTCTTCGAGACCCGCGTCACCGAGTACCAGTCCGGCTCCTCCCTCACCTGGGACTGAGCGGATCGGGCCGCCCGCCGGGAACTCGGCGGGCGGCCCGCCGGCGTTCCGGTCGTTCCACCGCGCCGGGCCGCCGACGCGGCATAGGGTGCCCGGCATGAGCGTTCCGGTTCCTGATCTCGACGTCGTTCGGGAGTCCTACGACCGCGTGGCCGACGACTACGTGGACATGGTGACCACGACGGGCATCGGCGATGTCCGCGCCCACCCGTGGCTGCGCGCCGCGATGGACGTGTTCGCCGACCAGGTCGCCGGGCTCGGCCCGGTGCTCGACGTCGGTTGCGGACCGGGCACGGTCACCGGTTACCTGGCCGAGCGGGGCCTGGACGTGGCAGGCGTGGACCTGTCCCCGCGCATGATCGAGCACGCGCGGCGGCTGCACCCGGAGTGCTCGTTCCGCGTCGGCTCCGCCACCGAGCTCGACCTGGCGGACTCGTCGTTCGGCGGGCTGCTGGGCTGGTGGTCGCTGTTCAACCTGCCGCGCGAGGTGCTGCCCGACGTGCTGGCGTCGTTCGCGAAGGCGCTGGTCCCGGGCGGTCAGCTGATCATCGCGACGCACGTCGGCGACGACGACCTGCAGCGCACCGAGGCGTACTACGGCGTCCCGGTCCGCTGGACGACGTACCAGTGGCGGCCCGAGCAGCTGACCGAGCTCGTCGAGCGGGCCGGGCTGCGGCCCACCGCCGAACTCCGCCTCCCCGCCGACGAGCACACCGGCCCCGGCGTCGTCCTCGTCGCCCGCCGCGACTGACCCCCGCCCCAGGTGAATGGCCCATCCACCCATTCTCCTTGGTCGAATGGGCCATTGGTCGGCGGCTCGGCAGGGGGTGTGGCGTGATCAGTCGCGTTCGGCGCCTTCCGGCCATACGACGGTGACCGGCAATCCGCGTTGCCGTGCTGCTTGCACGACGTCGCCGGTGCCGCCGCGTCCGCCGGCCGGTCGCCCGTCCCACACGGCGTAGAGCGCGTCGGCGGAATCGAGGATGTGCTCGCCTGCCGCCAGGTAGGCGTCGCTGCCGGACTCGGCGAACGGCATGGTGCGCACGGCCGCCGCCTCGGCGATGAGCTCGTCGAAGGTGACGGCGTTGTCCGGCTTCACCTTGCGTTCGCGGTAGTCGGCGGCAGGCAGCACGACCTCCAGCGTCCCGCCGCCGTTGAGCACGACGCGGGCGAAGATCTGATCAGCGCCACGCGCGAGGCAGCTCAGGCCGATCAGGTCGGTGTGCCCGGCGAGCTCGGTTTCGAGCGCCTTGCGCACCAGGCGACCCGTCGCCGTGGTCAGGTTCGTGTGCCCGGTGATTCCGATGCGCACCTGTTTCCCTTTCCGTTCCGTCGTGCTCAGATGGTGATCACATCGCGAACGGCGTCGCGCGTGGCGCGCACCCGAGGTACGTCGCCGAACCGTTGCGATTCCTTGTGAAAGTCCCGCAGCTTCTCTCCGACACGGCCGGAGACCCAGTCGGCCGCGATGGGAAGCGCGGTCTCGATCAGGTCGCACGCGTAGTCCGGTTCTGTGGTGATGAGGTGCGAGCGGGCGAGACCGATCAAGTCGAATGCGCGATTTCGCACACTGCCGGGCTCTCGGAGCTCGAGCGCGCGACCGATGTACTCCTGCGCGTGGCGTGCCTGCTTCGCTTGCTCACTGGCGACGGCGAGGTCTCTCCAACGTGCGCCGAGCACGCCGAAGAGTTCAGCTTGGTCGAGTCCGCCCACCGGCCCGCCTGTGCCGCTCGGATCCTCGGCGAAGTGGTCCTCGGCGAGCCCGGCCGCCCGGTGGAACGGTTGAACCGCACCGGTTTGCGCATACGACCACGCCTCTCGCGTCGCCAAGAGCGAACGAAGTCTCGGCACAGCAGATCTGCGGGTGCCGTACTGCGCGAGCTGCACAAGTTCAAGACCATCGCCGGGTTGCCGGATGTCGAAGCACTGGCGGGCGAACGACGCGAGCGTGAGTGCCGCGAAAGTGTCGTCACCGGCCACCTTGGCGAACTTGACCGATAGCGAGTAGTACCGCTGGGCAGCGCGGTGGAGTCCGACGTCCCAGGACATCGACGCGGCGATCTCGGCGAGGTCCGCCCCCACTAGGAAAGCGGGGCGAGTGGTCGGAGCCTCCGACACTTCCTTGAGCCGGTCGCTGAGCTCGTTGAGCTGGGCGATCACCGCCTTGCGTGCGAGGCTGCCCGTCGGGGTCTTGTTCCAGTCGTGAAATCGGCGGGCGACCTGCTGCCAGCCGACGAGCTCAACGTCACTGATCGCCGACGCACCGGGAAAGCTGCTGCGCACAGGTGCGAGCCAGCGTTGGAGTGGTTCCGTGACGGCCGCTCCGGCGGTGGCCGATGCGGCACCGAGCGCTTGACGCCGAGAAAGTGCCACATCCTCACCCGTCATCTCGTCGGCAGTGGCCAGGACATCCGCAGGATGCCATCCCGATGGCGCTTCACCAACGTCGGTGAGAACCGTCCGCACGACTGCCCGCTTACGCGGAGTGAAACCGAGATCGGCATCGGTTTCGGCGCCGAGCACTGCGCGCAGCCCAGCGCGATAGGCAGCACCCGGCCAACGAACTTCACCACGCTCGTACCGGGCGATCTGGTGCCGGTCGAGAACGTAACGCTTGTGCAGGACCGAGAAAAGGTACCGGTTGACCTCGTCGGCAAGCTCGGACCGCGCCATGCACTCCCCGGGAACCCGCCGTGACTCGGTCGCTTCACGCGCGTCTCGCAGCAGCGAATTCGGTGCGGCCACGGCGGCCTCCTCTTCCGATCGGACACCGAGTGTAACCAAAGCCTCTGCGGGCCAGATGGCGATCTGACCCGCGATGACCCGCGATCCGTATCGGTGGATGTCCGCTACGCGCCGACAGTGGACCCCTGTCATCCCCGAAGTAGGAAGAGAGGGAGAGAGATGTCGACCGATGTGACCGCGAGGCACTGCGAATCGCCGCATCCGCTGGACGCGTTCGTGCACGATCCGACCGGTAGGCCGCCGCTCGGGGACGAGCGGATGTTCGCCGAGATCATGGCGGGGATCGTGGCGGATACGGCGCCGAAGATGTTCGCCGTCGTGCAGGAGTACGGGGAACGCGTCGACGGACGCGTCGCGGCGTGGGGCCTCGCGCTCGAAGACCGGACGGTGGTCGTCCCCGTCAACGGTCGCGGCTTCACGAGCGGCCCCACGCCTGGGCAAGTCCTCCGGGGGTACCGCTTCGGCACGCACATCCGGCCTCGGATCGTCTGGTACGACCCGGCGAACGCCACGCCGGAACTCGACGAAGAGCCGGACCCGGCCCCCTCCGGAGGCTGAAGGGTCTCCCGCAACGAAAGCCCGGTGGATCTCGGGTGCACGGCCCGCTGACCGGTGCGGCCGGTCGAGCGGGCCGTGCATCCGGTGCGGATCAGCGAACGTGCTGGTTCTGCGGGCGGGGCAGGCCGAGGTGGTCGCGGAGGGTGGAACCTTCGTAGCCCTCCCGGAACAGGCCGCGTTCGCGGAGGATCGGCACGACCGTCTCGGTGAAGGTCTCCAGGCCGCCGGGCAGGTAGGGCGGCATCACGTTGAAGCCGTCGGCGGCGCCGGAGGTGAACCACTCCTGCATGGCGTCGGCTACCTGCTCGGGGGTGCCGGTGACGACGCGGTGGCCGCGCGCCCCGGCGAGCCGGTGCAGCAACTGCCGCAACGTGGGCCGTTCGCGTTCGACGATCCCGGCGACGAGCTGGCGGCGGCTCCAGTTGTTGTCGTTGACGTCCCCGGCGTCCTGGAACAGGTCCGCGGACACCGGTTCGTCCAGGTCCGCCAGGTCCGCCTTCGCCCCGGCGAAGTCCTCCAGCTGGATGAGGCCGTACTCGACGACGGTGAGCTCGTTGAACTCCTGCTCCAGCCGCTTCGCCTCCTCCTCGGTGCCGCCGATGAACGGGCTGATGCCGGGCAGGATCTTCACGTGCTCGGGGTCGCGCCCGGCGTCGGCGGTGCGCTTCTTGACGTCCCGGTAGTACACCTGGGCGTCCTCCAGCCGCTGCTGCGCGGCGAAGATCGCCTCCGCGTAGCGGGCGGCGAACGCGCGGCCCGGGTTGGACGCCCCGGCCTGCACCAGCACCGGGTAGCCCTGCGGCGGGCGCGGACTCGTCAGCGGCCCTTCCACCGAGATGTGCTCGCCGCGCACCCGCGGCGGGTGGATCTTCGCCGGGTCGACGTAGCGGCCGGACTCGCGGTCGAGCCGGATCGCGTCGTCCTCCCAGCTGTCCCACAGCTTCAGCACCGCCGCCACGTGCTCGTCGGCCCGCTCGTAGCGCAGCGCCGGTTCCGGGCTGTCCGCCAGCCCGTGGTTGCGGGCCGCCGCCGGTGGCGCGGTGGTGACGATGTTCCAGCCCGCCCGGCCCCCGGAGAGGTGGTCGAGGGTGGCCAGCGACCGCGCCAGGCTCCACGGGTAGGTGTACCCGGTGGAGGCGGTGGCGATCAGCCCGATCCGCTCGGTGGCGGCGGCGATCGTCGCCAGCACCAGCAGCGGGTCGAGCCGGCCCGCCGCGTTGAACTCGATGTTGTCGTCGAGCTTCGGGATGTCGGCCAGGAAGATCGCGTCGAACGCCGCGTCCTCCGCGGTGCGGGCGATCGACCGGTAGAACGACGCGTCGAACATCCGCTCCGGCGTCGAGTGCGGGTAGCGCCACGACGCCTCGTGGTGCCCGGAGGACAGGATGAACGCGTTGAGGTGCAGTCGGCGCTGGTCCGAAGGCATGGGCTCGCTCTCAGAAGTAGGTGTTGTCCGGCAGGGTCGTGCCGTTGACCAGCAGCTCGCCGATCGCCCGGTTCTTGAAGCGCACCGGGTTGTGCGAGGCGACGGTGCGGATGTTGCGCCAGTGCCGGTCCAGGTTCTTCGGCTGCCGGGTCGCCGACGCCCCACCGACCTCGAACAGCAGGTCCGCGGCGCGCAGCCCGAACGCGTCCACCGCGACTTGGGCCTGCGAGGCGCGCAGCGAGGCCTCGTGCACGTCTGCGTCCACGTCCGGCCCGGTGCCGATGCGGTCCAGCACGTCGGCGGTCTCCAGCACGGTCGCCTCCGCGGCGAACGCGAGCGCGGCGATCTCCCCGATCACCTCCTGCAGCACCGGATCTTCGCGCGGCAGGTCCGCCGAACCGTGCGTGAAGCTGCGCCCGCGCCCGCGGATCAGGGCCAGCGCGTCGTCCCGCACCGAGTGCAGGTTCCCGGCGACCACCAGGTTCAAGTGGTGCTGGTAGTACGGCCCGAGCCGCCAGCGCGGCACCGTCGACAGGTCCGCGGGCGGCAGCGTGATCTCGTCGGGCTCCACCCGCACGTCGGTGAGCCGGGTGGTGCCGGTGGCGGTGAGCCGCTGCCCGAACCCGTCCCAGTCGTCCAGCAGCTCCACGCCGTCCCGGTCCACCGGGATCAGCGCGGTCGCCGGGAGCCCGTCGGCGGTGACGCCGGTGACGAACGAGAAGTCCGCGTACAGGGTGCCGGTCGAGTAGAACTTGGTGCCGTTGAGGCGGAAACCCTCGCCGTCCGGGGTGAACATGGTGCCCTTGGCGAAGTCCCCGGCGTGCAGCGCGCCGAGCTCGTTGTTGCCGTTGCCGAACAGCCCGCCGCCGACGATCCGCTCGATCCAACGGCTGCGGCCGGGCGAGCCGGGCGCGGCGACGATGTCCTCGACGGTGCCGAAGTGGGCGCGCAGCAGGTGCCCGATGTTCGAGTCGGCGTGCGCGAGCCGGACGACCACGTCGGACAGTTCGCGCAGGGTCGCGCCGCCACCGCCTTCCTCCGCCGGGACGCGCAGCGCGCCCAGCCCGGCCTGCTTGATCCAGCGGATCTGCTCGTGCGGGGCGATCCCGTCGCGTTCGCGGTCGAAGGCTCCCGCCGCGATGCGGTCCAGCAGTTCGTCGAGTTCGGGACTGCCGTACCGGACGGTGCCCGTCTGCTGAGCGGTCATGGTGTGCTCCGTTCCGGGGTCAGCTGCGGGCGAGCAGCGCGGTCACGGCGTCGGCGATGGCTTCGGGCTGTTCCTCCTGCACGAAGTGCACGCCCGCGCCCGCCGGGGTGATCTCCAGGTTCCGCACGGTCTCCGCCGCCCACTGCCTGATCGCGGGGGTGAGCAGGAAGCCGGGTTCGAAGGTGAGCAGCGACTTCGGGGTGTCGCTGGTGCGCAGCCATTCGGTGCTGCGGTCCAGGAATTCGACGGTGCTCGCCGGGTCGCCGTCCACCGGCAGGTTCCGCGGGAAGTACAGGACGGGCTTGCGGGACTGCGGAGTGGGGAACGGCCTGCGGTATTCGGCGAGGACCTCGGGGGCGAGCGGTTCCAGGAAGGTCGCCGGGAACAGCTCGGTGAGGAACCGATCGTCGTCGAGCACGAACTGCTCGCCGTCGCCCGGGGTGCGGACCAGCGCGCGGGTGGCGACGAACTGCTCCGGCAGGTGCTCCGATTCGATCGGCCGCAGCACCGGCTCGGCCAGCAGCACCGCCCGCACCCGGTCGGGGTGCCGCGCCGCCCAGTTCAGGCCGAACGCGGCGCCGAAGTCCTGCAAGACCAGGGTCACGTTCGTCAGGCCGAGCGCGTCGAACCAGGCGTCCAGGAAGCGCTGGTGGTCGGCGAGGTCGTAGTCGACGTCCGGCTTGCCGGAGTCGCCGAACCCGATCAGGTCGGCGGCGAGCAGCCTGCCCTGCCCGTCCAGGCGGCGGAACACGTGGCGCCACAGGAACGAACTCGTCGGGTTGCCGTGCAGGAACACGATCGGATCGCCGGAACCCGCTTCCACGTGGTGGATCGTGGAATCCAGCACCGGGGTGTCGTGGCCGGTCGCGGACGGGCCGAAGTCGCGGTGGGGGCTGGTGGTCATGGTGGTCCTCCGGGATCAGAAGTAGGTGTTGTCCGGCAGTTCGGTGCCGTGCAGCAGGTGGTCGCCGATGACGCGGCGCTTCAGCGGATCGGAGTTGTGCGAGGCGAGGGTGCGGGCGCTGCGCCAGTGCCGGTCCAGGTCGCGCTCCCGGGAGGTCGCCGACGCGCCGCCGACGTCGAACAACCTGGTGGCGGCGTCGAGGGTGAGCCGGTCCACGACCGTCTTGGCGTGCGCGGCGGCCACCGAGGCCTGCTGCGCGGCGCCGGTGTCGAACCGGCCGGCCAGCAGCTCGTGCTCGGCGTGGTCCAGGGCGTCGGCGGCGGCGAGCACCGTGGCGCGGGCGGCGTGCGCGCTCGCGGACAGCTCCCCCACCACCTGCAACAGCACCGGGTCCTCGCGCGGGAGCTCCGCGGTGCCGTGGGTGAATCCGCGGCCCCGCCCGCGCAGCAGCTCCACCGCGTCCGCGGCGACGGTCTGCGCGATCCCGGCGACGACGGCGGTCAGGTACAGCTGCAGGAACGCGCCGGTGGTCAGCCGCGGTGCGGGCGGATCGTCCGGGGAGGACGCGAACACCTCGTCGGCGGCGGCCCGCACCCCCGCGAACCGGGTGGTGCCGGAGGCGGTGGAGCGCTGCCCGAACCCGTCCCAGTCGTCGGTGATCGTGATGCCCGGCCGGTCCACCGGCACCACGGCGCTGATCGGCAGCGGATCGGGCGTGGCGCCCCACACCCAGACGTGGTCGGCGTAGAGGGTGCCGGTGCTGTAGTACTTCACGCCGTCGATGAGGTGCCCGTCGCCGTCCGGGGTGAACGTGGTGGCGAGGCCGACGAAGTCCCCGGCCTGCACCGGTCCGCGCTCGGTGACCGCGTTCCCGATGATCGAGCCGCCGGTGAACAGCTCGAACCAGCGCCGCCGCGCCCGCTCGTCGGGCAGGAACCGCACGACCTCGCCGAACCCGTAGTGCGCGCGCAGGATCTGCGCGACGTCCGGGTCGGCGGCGCCCAGCGAGATCAGCACGTCGAAGAACCGGCGCAGGTCCGCGCCCGCACCGCCGAACTCGGTGGGCACCCGCAGCGCACCGAGCCCCGAGTCCCGGACGAAGCCGATCTGCTCGAACGGGCGGGTGCCGTCGCGTTCGCGCTGCGCGGCGCCGGTGGCGATGCGGCCGAGCACGTCGTCGACGGCGGCGGGCGGGAGCGTGTCGGGGGCGGTGGTGCTCATGCGTCTCCTCGGAGCGTGGCTTCGGACCCGTCGTGCGGGGAGTTCGGCGAGCCGCGGGGCCGCCACCTCCCCGCGCGGATCCGGGTGGCGTTCGGCGAGCCGCAGGTCTTCGCGGCAGGCGGCGGGTTTTCGCAGTGGCCTGGCGGGTTTCCGGGGACGACCTGGCGGATTTCCCAGGTGGGCGGCGGATTTTCCCGGCAGCCGAAGCGGTTTCCCGGCAGGTGATACCGGGCGGGCGCGCAGGCGCGGGACGGTCGTGCGGGGAAGGGCGTCAGCCGCGACAGCGCGAGCTGTTCACCAGCAGCAGGTCGACGTGGCGGCGCGCCACGAGGCGAGGATCGCGGGCGGAGTCATGCATCCGGCCCCTCCTCGTCATAGCCCTGCGGAATATTCCACCGAAAAGCTACGTGGCGCCGCTACGGGTGGTCAAGGACCGGAACTCATCGTCCACCGAGCGGGAACGCGCAGCACAACGCCCCGGGAGCGCGCGGCTCCCGGGGCGTGCGGACGGACGTCAGCTCGCGGCGGACAGCCGCGCCTCCAGGTGGTCGGCGAGCCGGGTCATGATGTCCGCGTAGCTCGCGTAGCTGAACGGCGCGACCGCGTCCCACTCCACGAACCGGTTCTCCCGCGCGGATTCCTGCGCCGCGAACACCGGATTGCGCTTCAGCTGCTCCGGCGGCAGCGAGGCCTCGCGGGTGTCCCACATCAGCACGTCGCCCGTGTAGGCGCCGGCGTTCTCCCACGCGAGCCGCTCGAAGTAGCCGCCGCCCGCGGTGTCCGGGTGCGCCGGGGTCTGGATCGGCAGGCCCAGCTCCCGCACGTAGTAGTCCAGGTCCGGGTTGCGGCCCGGCACGACGACGAAGAACTCCTGCTTCGTGCCGCCGACCGCCAGGATGCTGCGGCCCTCGGCGCGCATCCGGGCGCCGATGCCGCGCAGCCGGTCCGCGGCCGCGTCGAACCGCGCCTGGTCCGCCCGCACCCGCTCCGAGTCCACATCGGACCCGAGCGCACGGGCGAGTTCCTTGTACGCACCGATGGTCTCCGGCAGCGAGCGGCCGGACTGCTCGACGCCGACGGTGGGCACGAACGCCCGCACCTTGTCCTCCTGCTCGGCGGTCAGGTGCCAGAGCCCGTCGAACTCGGCGTACTTGCCGCTGACCAGCAGGTCGGGCCGCAGTCCGGCCGCGGCCTCCAGGTTCAGCTCCCCGTACCCGGGGCCGGTGACGTCGGTGACGGCCGCCGGGTCGATGCCGCCCGCTTCCGGTTCGGTGCTGCCGTCGTCGCGGACCAGCGGCCCGAAGGTTCCCACCACCGGCACCCCGAAGTCGTGCAGCGCGCCCGCGGCCGAGACCTGCGCGATGATCCGCTCCGGCACCTCGCCGCTGCGCACCTGCACCCCGCGGTCGTCGGTGAAGCTCCAGCCACCCGCCGCGTCCTGCGGCGCCGGCGCCGAGCACCCCGCCAGCGCGGCCACCGCCGCGACCAACCCGGCCACGCGCGTCCTGCTCACCATCACCCATCCCCCTTTTCGGCGTGAGGTTAGGCTAGCCTACGAATCGGTCGAGTCGACGGGCAGAAGAGGTGCGAGATGGCCGAGCGGACCGAAGTGCGCCGCCCCCAGTACGTGATGTTCCGGACCCGGGTGGCGCGCACCGAACGGCTCGGCCCGAGCTTCGTGCGGATCACCTTCACCGGTGACGAACTGCACCGCTTCGGCATCGGCGGCGACGACCAGCGGGTGAAGCTGATCCTGCCGCAGCCCGGCAGGCCGCTGAGCGACATGCCCGGCGGTGACGGCTGGTACCCGCGCTGGCAGGCGATGCCGGACGACATCCGGCCGACGCTGCGCACCTACACCGTGCGCGCCTACCGGGAGGACCCGTCCGAGCTGGACATCGACTTCGTGCTGCACGGCGTCGACTCGGGCCACAGCGGGCCCGCCTCCGCGTGGGCCGCTGCGGCCGCCCCCGGTGACGAGGCGCTGCTGCTCGGGCCGGACCGGCCGGGCGGCGGCCGGATGTGGGGCTGCGAGTGGTCACCGCCGGAGACCGCGCGCCAACTGGTGCTGGCCGGGGACGAGACGGCGGTGCCCGCGATGGCCGCGATCGTCGAGGCGCTGCCCGCCGACTCGCGCGGCGTGGTGTGCGCGGAGGTGCCGACGGCCGCGGACGTGCAGACCTGGCGCGCGCCGAGCGGGGTCGAGGTCCGCTGGCTGATCCGGCAGCGACCGGAGGGCACCGCGCCGATCGGGGCACTGCTGGAGGAATCCGTGACCGGCGCGCTCGGCGAGCTCAACTCCCGGAGCACCCCGGACACCGGGCTGGACGACGTGGACGTGGACACCGCGACGCTGTGGGAGGTGCCCGAGCCGGACGCGTCCGACGGCGAGGTCTACGGCTGGCTGGCCGGGGAGGCCGCGGTGATCAAGCGGCTGCGCCGGGTGCTGGTGCAGGACCACCGGGTGCCGCGCAGCTGCGTGGCGTTCATGGGCTACTGGCGCGAGGGCCGCAGCTGACACCTCCGGGCGGGGAGTGGCGGCCACCTCTTGGCACCGGGCACCGCGGCGTGCCACGATCCTGGAGATTAAGTAAGGCTTACCTAACTGCCCGGAGGTTCGAGTGTCCTCGCCCGCACAGCAACCGGTACGCAGTGACTTCGCCGCCAGACTCCGGTCCGGCACCCGCGCCGACCACGACCACGTCCAGTCCCTGCCGTTCCTGCGGACCCTGCTCGCCGGGGAACTCGAAGCCGACGCCTACGCCGTGATGCTCGGGCAGCACTACTTCGCCTACGCCGTGCTGGAGAAGGCCGCCGACACCATGCGCAGCGACGTGGTCGCGGGCCCGTTCGTCAGCGAGCGGCTGCGCAGGCTGCCGCACCTGGAGACCGACCTGCACTACTACCTCGGCCCGGACTGGCGGGAGGTCATCGCCCCCAGCCCCGCCACCGAGCGGTACTGCGCACGGCTGCGGGAGGTGTGCTTCGACTGGCCCGGCGGGTTCGTGGCGCACCACTACACGCGATGCCTCGCCGACCTCTCCGGCGGCAAGCTGATCCGCTCGGCGATGCGGCGCAGCCTGGACCCGCCGGACGGCAAGGGCTTCGCGTTCCTCACCTTCGACGAGGTGCCCAGCAGCGCCGGGGTGCGCAACGCCTACCGGCTGCTGCTGGACACCGCGGGCTGGGACGAGCGGGAGCAGCGGCGGATCATCGCGGAGGTCCGGCTGGCCTACCACCTCAACACCGAGGTGTTCGCCGATCTCGGCGAGCGGCTGCCACCGCGCATTCCGCACCCCCGCCGGTGACTTCCCGGCAGCGGAAATGAGCCGCCGGACATTGCAACGTTCCCATCGAATTCCGCAACAGTGCGGAATTCGATGGGAATACTTGCACTAGGCTGGCCGGTCATTGCATCGCCGCGGCGGACTCCGATTCCGCGGACCGCTCCCGAACGCACCCCGACCGGCCGGGAACCCGCCGCCGAAGAAGTCCTCATAGGACGGAATACGGAATTCCGCACGTACCGATGCGCCGCCACCACCTGCGAAAACAGGAGCACCAAAGCCGGAGGGTCCGGACCGCGGACGAATTCGACCGGTCCCGATCAAGGAAAAAACAGAATGCCAGGTACCGAGACCTGGCAGCAATGACTCATTCGGATGATCGCCATTGTCACGGACAATGGATTAGCATTCAGCGACATGACCGCAACTCCACCACGACCGCGGGCCTACGTGCTCGGCGCGGAACTGCGCGACGCCCGCCGCAAGAGCGGGTACACCTTGCGCGGCCTCGCCTCGATCCTGGACGTCTCGCACTCCGTACTGGTCCGCTGGGAACACGGCGACCGGGTGCCGTCCGCCGAATCCATCTCGGCCGTGTGCGTGGTGCTCGGCGTCAGCAGCACCGCGCGGACCCGGATGCTCAAGCTCGCCCGCGAAGCCGCCGCCGAACCGGCGCCCTCGCAGACCCCGGGCGCCGCGGGCGGCGTCGACCAGCTCGCCACCCTGCTGGAGTTCGAGCGCACCGCCACCAAGATCACCGACGTGGCGCCGCTGCTCATGCCCGGCCTGCTCCAGTCCGCCGAGTACACCCGGTCGATCATGGCGACCGGCGTGCCCGAGCAGGAGGCGAACAAGCGGGTCGCGATGCGCCAGGGCCGCCGGGACACCATCACCCGCAAGCGCTCGCCCGCGAAGTACACCGCGCTCATCCTCGAATCCGTGCTGCACCAGCCCATCGGGCGCACCGGCGGGCTGCACGACCAGCTGCGCTTCCTGGACGAGATCTCCGAGCGGGACAACGTCGAACTCCGCATCATCCCGTCCGCCGCCGGGTGGACCCCCGCGCACGCCGGGCCGTTCGTGCTGCTCGAATTCGCCAAGGCGGACCCGGTGGTGCACCTCGAACACCACCGCTCCTCGGCGTTCCTGCAGGACGAGGACTCGGTGGGCGCGTTCCGGGCCGCCCGCGACGAACTGGAGCGGATCGCGCTGAGCAGGGAGGACTCCCGCAAGCTCATCGCCGAGATCGCCGCCCGCGAGCAGGTCCCGGCGTGAGCTCGGCGCCGCACGGCTGGCGGAAGTCCTCGCACAGCAGCCAGGAGACCAACTGCGTGGAGGTCGGGCGGCTGCCCGGCGGCGGGGCCGCGGTGCGCGACACCAAGGACCGCGCCGCCGGCCACCTCGCCACCAGCTCCGCGCAGTGGTCCCGGTTCGTGCGCTCGCTCCGCCGGAGCAGCGCGATGCGCTGAACGGAGCAATGTCCGGGCCCGTTCGCCTGAAGACTTCCGGCAGGGGTGGCGACCACTACAGTGGCGTTGATCATCGAGTCGACGTCGCTGCGAGGAGACCATGCCTGTTCCGGTCGAACCCTCGGACATCATCGACACCAGCAGGCCCAGCGCGGCGCGCGTCTACGACTGCGCGATCGGCGGCAAGGACCACTTCGAGGTGGACCGCGAACTGACCCGCCGGATCAACGACCGGGTGCCCGCGGCGAGCAGCCTCGCCGTCGCGAACCGGCGCTTCCTGATCCGCGCGGTCCGCTTCCTCGCCAGGGAAGCGGGCATCGACCAGTACCTCGACTGCGGTTCCGGGCTGCCCGCCGCGGAGAACACCCACCAGGTCGCGCAGCGCATCGCCCCGGAAGCGCAGGTGGTGTACGTGGACAACGATCCGGCGGTCGCCGCGCACAGCAGGGCGCTGCTCGCCGACAACGACCGCAGCCACTTCCTCGACGCCGACATCCACCGGCCGGCCGAGGTGCTCGGTGCCCGCCTCGTCCGGGAGAAGCTGGACTTCACCCGGCCGCTGGCGCTGCTGCACGTCGGCACGCTGCACCACTACGACGAGGAGCGGGGCGGCAAGTCCGCCGCGGACCTGGTGGGCGAGTACGCGGCGGCGCTGCCCTCCGGGTCGTTCGTCGCGTTCAGCCACTTCCTCGACCCCGAGGACGCGGACGGGGAGCCCGCCCGGCTGGTGGAGGCGATGCTGCGCGCCGGGCTCGGCACCGGGTTCTTCCGCACCCGCGACGAGATCGAGGCGATGCTGGCCGGACTGGAGCTGCTCGAACCGGGCCTGGTCATCGCCGACGACTGGTGGCCGGACGGGCCGCGCCGCACACCGCTGCCCCCGATCTCCCGCTGCATCTCCGCCGCGGTCGCCCGCACACCCTGACCGCCTGTCTCGCTGCTTCTGCCGCGTAGCGCTCGGGTAGCGGAAACCTCGGCGTCGGTGCCGGTTGCGTGCCGGGTCGTCGGCTCAGCGGCTTCGCCGCTGGCAGGAGACCGACAAGACCCGCCGGGCGAGTTCAGCGACGGGCAGTGACCGGATCGGGCTGCTCGGCTCGTCCCGACGGCGAGGTGGACCGCCCCGAGCCGGGGCCGGCCTGAACGCGTGAACGGCCCCCTGCCCAGGCGGTCCGGGTGGACGGGGCGTTCGTCTCGGCGTGGCGGCGGGTGCGGCCGGGTATCCGGTGGGCGTGGACTCGCAGACCGTGGAGTGCTTCCCGTTCCGGTTCGACCGGGCGCACCGGCTTCCCGCGCTGGCGTTCGGCATCACCCCGCTCACCACGTGGGTCCGGGTCGGCGGCACCGAGCTCACCGTGCGGTTCGGGCCGTGGTGCCTGCGCACCGGGCGCGACAACGTGGCGGCGACCGCGGTGACCGGCCCGTACTGGCTGGTGCGGACGGCGGGCCCCGCGCGGTTGTCGCTGGCCGACGGCGGGTTGACCTGCGCGACGAACGGGGAGCGCGGGTTGTGCGTGCGGTTCGTCGAGCCGGTGCCGGGGATCGAACCGCTGGGGCTGCTCCGGCATCCCGAAGTCACGGTCACCGTCGCCGACTGCGATCGGCTGGCCGCGCTACTGGCTCGGTCAGCTCGGCCATCCGATCACCGGCGCCGCGGATGAACCGCAGCTGGGTGCTGCGGCCGAACACGGCGAACCCGAGGCGCACCACCGGGTTCGGGATCGGCGCGGTCCGCGAGAACGCGCGCACCTGGAACTCGACCGCGCCGGTCGCGGTGTCCTTGCGCACCAGGAAGTCCATCTGCCCCTGTTCCAGGTGCCCGCGCAGCGTCCGGTAGTTCCAGCCCCACACCCGCACCCCGTCGCGGGTGCTGTCGGTGATGCCGCCGACCCGGCACGGCAGCAGGAACACCAGGCCGTGGAACGAGGTCTCCAGCAGCAGATCGGCACCCGCGACCGGTTCCGCGCCGGTGCGGCACGCGCGCCGCACCAGCGTCGGATCGGCGAACTTGTAGTCCGCCACCAGCGCGCAGGCCCGCTCCCACGGCCCGCCCACCAGCGGCGGCCCCGGTGGTTCCCCGGGGAGCTCGCGCCGCCGGTCGTCCACCGTCCACTCCGGACCGGGATCCTGCGGGTCCACCGCGTCGACGTCGAAGTTCACCGGCAGGTCCCGCAGCCGCGCCAGCTCCCGGTGCAGCCGCGGGTCGTCGTCGCAGCGCAACCCCGTCACACCCGCTCCCCCACCGCCGATTCGTCGCGCCCGGTGTAGATCTCCACGCCGTCCACCAAGTGGCCGCCCGCGACCGCGCAGACCCGCGCGCAGCACCGCACCCACAGGTACGCCTGCAGCCGCCGGGACAACCGCAACCGGTCGTAGAGCAGGTCGGCCGCCGGGCTGCTGCTGCGCGCCCACGACTCGATCTCGAACAGCAGCCGCATCCCGCGGTCGTCGGCGCGGAACTCGATCTGCCCCGCCTCCAGGTGGCCGGGCCGGGTGGCGAGCCGGAACGACGTGGGCGTCACCGCCAGTACCCGCACCGGCCCGTCCCACGGGCCGGGCATCCGCACCACCAGGTCGTCGCCGGGGCGCAGGTCCGCGTGGTCGCCCTCGGGTTCGAAGCGGGCCACCTCGCCGGGCACCATCCGGTCGGGTGCGGCGACGAACAGCGCCATCACGTCGGCGGCGCTGCACAGGTGCAGCTGGATCTCCGCGGAGTAGCGGCGGTGGAACAGCGGTCCGACGCCGTGCTCGGGCAGCTGGAGACCGGCGGGATCGGCGGGTGGCGGCGGCGGGCGCACCGCTTCGGCGCGGTCCACCAGGTGCACCGGCACGTCGCTGGTCAGCTCGCGCAGCACCGCCAGCAGCAGGCCGGGCGGCCAGCTCCACAGCCACGGCACCCTCACGCGCGGCCGCCCTCGGTGCGCCGCCGGGCCCGGGCGCGTTCGACGGCGCGGCGCCGCGCCTGGTCGCGCAGCACGATCTGGGTCTGCTCCGGCGTGGGGTGGCCTTCGCCCATCGCGATCTCCGCTTCCCGGTAGCGCTGCTCGTCCTCGTCCACGTCCGCGGTGTCGTCGGCCAGCTGCTCCTCCGGGTCGGGCCGCCGGGTGCGCATGGGATGTTCCCGCCGGTACGGGTTGTCCGGCGGCAGCCCGCCGGAGAGCCGGCCGTAGAGCCCGGTGCACAGCAGGACCAGCCCGGCGACCAGGCTGAAGAACACGTTCGGCAGCCGGAACGCCAGCAGGTTCAACGGCGAGTTCAGGATCGCCAGGTGCACGAGCCCGGACAGCAGGAACAGCGCGCCGATGAACGTGGTCACCGTGGAAGCCTGCCTGCCGCCCCACACCGCGCAGCCGATCAGCACCGCCCCCGCCACCAGCGAGATCACCGCCAGCAGCCCGTTGCTGGACAGCCCCAGCACCGGTTGTCCCCTGGTGGTGAAGAAGTCCAGGCCCTGCAGCAGCCCCAGCAACCCGAACGCCCACAGCACCAGCCCCAGCAGCACGGCCCCGATCCGGTGCACCGTGTGCACCGGGTGCGGCGCGGGTTTCGTCGCGTGCTTCATCGGTCACCCCCGGAGGCCGTCGTCACGCTCTGCGGCTACCCGCGGACCGATCCGGTTACACCGGTCGGCGCACTTCCCCCGGTCGCCGGGTACCGCCGCGAAGATCGAGCGCCATACAGTTGTCGGCGCCCGATAGCGATCGATGCGGAATGGCCGGAGCGATGAGCCGCGACAACAAGATCCTGCTGGCTGCGCTCGCCTGCGGCGCCGTCCTCGTGCCCGCGGTGGTGGCGCTCGCGCTGCGGTGGCCGTGGTGGGCGTGGCTGCTCGGCAGCGCGGCGCTGGTGGCGGGCGTCGCGGCGTACGCCCGGCGGCTGGTGCGGCTGCACCAGCAGGAGGAGCTGCGCGAGGCGCTGGTCGTGCAGCAGCAGCGGCCCGCGGTCCCCGCCGAGCCCGAACCGGAACCGCCGCAGCAGCGGCTGCTGCGGGACGTGCCGCTGCCCAGCTCCGAACCGGACTACCGGTTCGTGTTCGGCGCGACCGTGTGGTGGCGGCGCCCGGCCGACGCGGTCGGGGTGGCGCACGAGAACCCGGCGGGACTGGCGGTCGACACCCTGCTCACCCGGGCCAAGGAGATCGCCGCCGCCGAACACCCCGGCGGTGCCGAGGTGGTGGCGCACAAGCTGGCGGGCGCGCTCGGCGCGGTGCAGCGCGATCCGCACGGCCACGTGGAGACCTGGGCCGCGGAGGTCACGCTGACGCTGCCGGAGCAGGACGCCGACCGGCTGCACCGGCTCGCGGAGGTCCGCAAGGACGAGCAGCTCTGGCACCGCGAACGCGACCACGAGCGCAGCAAGCGCGCCTACCTCGGCGACGAGGTGCTGCAGGACACCGGCAGCGCCGTGGTGTGGTGGCTGGCCCGCAACGAGAACGACGTGGAGCGCGCCGCCGAGCTCATCGGCACCCTCGCGCAGCTGTCCGCGGCCGCCAACGGCACCGAGATCGACGAGCGGTTCCGGCACCTGGTGCCGTCCGCGCGGCAGGCGCCGTTCCGCAACGGCCTGCCGCTGCAGGGGGATGCGCTGTCGTTCAGCGGCACCCTCGACTCGGGGTTCTTCACCTACGGGCAGCTGTCCGCGGGCGAGCTGCCCGCGGACGCCGAGCACACCGCCATCGACCACGTGCACGGGCTGATCGACGAGCTGAGCTCGGCCGACGAGGAGGCGGCCGACCGGGATCGGCTCGCGGGCCGGTTGGCCGCCCTGTTCGACGCGGCCGGGCAGGCCGACTTCGCGGCCGCGATCCGGCGCCGGTTCGCGGACCCCGCGGACGGGGCGAACGGGGCGGACGGGGCGGACGGGGCGGTGCCCGCTCAGCCGAGGCGTTCGTCCACGTAGCACCACGCCCAGGACTCACCCGGTTCGAACGAGCGGATCACCGGGTGGCCGGTACCGCGGTGGTGCTCGGTGGCGTGCCGCCGCGGGCTGGAGTCGCAGCAGCCGACGTGCCCGCACTCGGTGCACATCCGCAGGTGCGCCCACTCGCTCAGCCCCAGCCGGGCGCAGTCCTCGCAGCCGGCGCGGGAACCGGGCTCGGGCCGCCGGTCCGCCGCCGCTTCCAGGTGCTCGCATCCGGCCATCGTCGCCTCCCGGGTTCCGCCATCGTGCTCACCATGCCCGCTCGCACCCCGGGCCCGCCAGCGACCGGCGCGACGAGGCGCAGCATCCGTCGATCATTCCTAGACTTCCGTCGACCGCGCGGCCCGCGAGGACGGAGAGAGCACCGCATGGACCAGTTCCCCGACGTGATGTGGCTGCTCGCGGTCGCGCTCGTGCTCACCGCGCTCGCCCGGCGGTGGGGGTTGTCCGAACCGCTGGTGCTGGTGCTGGCCGGGCTGGCGCTCTCGTTCGTCCCGGGCGTGCCGGACTACGCGATCGACCCCGAGCTGATCCTGAACCTGGTGCTGCCGCCGCTGCTGTACTCGGCGGCGCTGACCTCGTCGGCGATCGGCCTGCGCGCGAACGCCCGCCCGATCGGGTCGCTGGCGCTGGGCGCGGTGCTGGTCACCACGCTGGTGACCGGGTTGGTCGCGTGGTGGCTGGTGCCCGCGATGCCGCTGGGCGCGGCGCTGGTGCTGGGTGCGGTGGTGGCGCCGCCGGACGCGGTGGCGGCCACCTCCATCGGTCGCAGGCTGGGGCTGCCGCGGCGGGTGATGACGGTGCTCAGCGGCGAGAGCCTGGTCAACGACGCGACGGCGCTCACCGCCTACCGGGTGGCGGTGGCCACCGTGCTGGGCACCGGGTACACGCTGGCCGCCGGGGTGGGCGTGTTCCTGCTCGCGACGATCGGCGGGCTGGTCGTCGGCTGGGCGGTGGGCTGGGCGGTGCACCGGGCGTGGCGGGCGCTGGCCGACGGGGTGCTGGAGAGCGCGCTGGGCCTGCTGGTGCCGTTCGCCGCGTACCTGCTGGCGGAGGCCATCAACGCCTCCGGGGTGCTGGCGGTGGTCGTCGCCGGGCTGTACTTGGGGCAGCGGGCGGCGACGGGCAGCGCTTCGGTGCGGTTGCAGGACCGAGCGGTGTGGCTGTCCGCGGACACGCTGCTGGAGGCGCTGGTGTTCGCGCTGATCGGCTTGCAGCTGAGCACGGTCACCGCGGGCGTGGCCGGGCAGCTGGTGCCGCTGGTGCTGGTCGGGCTGGCGCTGACGGCGACGGTGGTGCTGGTGCGCGCGGTGTGGGTGTTCGCGACCTTGCAGCTGCCGGAGCTGCTGCTGCGCCGGGGCGGGGCGCCGCCGTGGCGCTACGGCGCGGTGGTGTCCTGGGCGGGGATGCGCGGTGTGGTGTCGCTGGCCGCGGCGGCGGCGATCCCGCAGTTCACCTCGACCGGTGCGCCGTTCCCGCAGCGCCCGCAGGTGCTGTTCCTGGCGTTCTTCGTGACGTTGGGGACGCTGCTGCTGCACGGGCTGACCCTGCCGTGGGTGATCCGCTCGCTCGGGGTGCGCGGCGGGGAGAGCTACACCGATGCGCTGGCCGAGGCGGAGGCGGCGCACAACGCGGCGCTGGCCGCGCGGCGGCGGCTGGAGGAGCTCTCCGCGGACGATCCGCCGCCGGACGAGGTCACCGAGAACCTGCGGCGCTCCGCGGAACGGCGCAGCCACCGGGCGTGGGAACGGCTCGGCCGCTCCGCCGAGGAGGTCGGGGAGAGCCCCGGCGCCGCCTACCGCCGGTTGCGCGCCGAGATGCTCGCCGCCGAGCGCGAGGTGTTCGTCCGGTTCCGGGACGAGGGCCGCATCGACGACGTGGTGCTGCGCCGCGTGCTGCACGAACTGGACCTGGAGGACGTGATGCTGAACCGGGAGTGACCGCCCCCGGTCATTCCTCCAGGAAGCCGAGCTGGCCGGAGAGCTCCTTGGCGGCCACCGTCATCGCGCCGATCACCTCGCGCATCCGCTTGCGGGAGAACCGGTAGGACGGGCCGGAGGCGCTGAGCGCGGCGACGACTTCGCCGTCGTGCCGGTGCACGGCGACCGCGGCGGCGTTCAGCCCGAGCTCCAGTTCCTCGTAGCTGGTGGCATAGCCGTCGCGCACGATGAGCTCGAAGCCGCCGCGCAGTTCGACCGGGTCGGTGACGGTGCGCGGCGTGTACTGGGCGAGTTCGTCCTCGAGCAGCGCGTCCTGGTCGTCGGCGGGCGCGTGCGCGAGCAGCACCTTGCCGCTGGAGGTGGCGTGCAGCGGGGTGCGCTGGCCGACCCAGTTGTGCGCGGTGACGGAGGCGGTGCCGCGGGCCTGGCTGATGTTGATGGCCACTTCGTCGTCGCGGACGGCGATGTTCACGGTCTCGCCGAGCTCTTCGGCCAGCGATTCGCAGAAGGGCCTGCCGAGCCGGGACAGGTCCATCCGGTCGGTGGCGGCGCCGGCGAGCCGGACGATGCCGAAGCCGATGACGTACTTGCCACGCTCTCCGAGCTGCTCGACGAGGCCGCGGGAGACGAGGACGCTGACCAGGCGGGAGGCGGTGGACTTGTGCACGCCCAGTTCGCCCGCGATCTCGGTGATGCCCGCTTCGCCGTGGCGGGCCAGCAGTTCCAGCACGGTCACCGCCCGGTCAACCGACTGCACGAGGGCGCCGGAACGTTCGCTGGATCGTCCTGCGTTGACCACGGTTCAACCCGTATCCGTTGCGGAGAATTGCCTTGATGAACGATACACGGTGTTGCTGATTACGCAACAACCCGGCCGGGGGTCATCGGGGGCCTGACTCCCGGCGCAGCGGCGGCCACGCTACGGGACCGGACCGGTGCCGCCGACCCCCACCCGGTCACCCACCGGGGGACGCATCGGAACGCGGCGTGCACCCACTGCGGGCCGTTCGCGACGGGTCGCACCGGAACGCGGAAAACCCGATCACTCCAAGGGAATTCGCCCTCCCGTGTGCTTGACGCATCCCTTCCGTCAGGCGCAGTGTTGCGTACAACGCAGCCAGTTGTGAGGAGCGCAACAACCGTCCCGGCGTCCTTCCGGGGCCACCGCGACCGGCCGCGAGCGGGAACGCTCGGACCGAGCCGACCACCGGGTCCGCTTCGGACCCGACACCAGCGTCATGAGCCAGGGGGCGGCACATGGACGGCAGGGCACGAGTGCTCATCGTCGGAGCGGGCATCGTCGGCTGCTCCGCGGCGTACCACCTCGCACGCGCCGGGATCACCGACGTGCTCGTCGTCGACCAGGGACCGCTGTTCGCCACCGGCGGCTCCTCCTCGCACGCCCCCGGCCTGGTGTTCCAGACCAACGCCTCCGAGCTGCTGACCCGGCTGGCCGCCTACACCGTCGAGCGGTTCGGCGCCGCGGAGCTCGACGGTGAACCCTGCTTCCACCAGGTCGGCGGTATCGAGGTCGCGACCACCGCGGAACGCTGGGCCGACCTGCAGCGCAAGCGCGGCCTGGCCGCCGCGTGGGGCGTGCCCGCCGAGCTCGTCGGCCCCCGCGAGGTCGCCGACCGCATCCCGCAGGTCGACGCGTCCCGCATCCGCGGCGGGCTGCACGTGCCCGGGGACGGCGTCGCCAAACCCGTCCGGGCCGCCGCCGCGATGGCCCGCGCCGCCGAAGGGCTCGGCGTGCGGTTCCAGGGCCGTACCGAGGTCACCGGCTTCGACGTGACCGGCGGCCGGGTCCGGTCGGTGCGCACCGACCGCGGCGAGATCGAGGTGGAGACCGTGCTGTGCTGCGCGGGGATCTGGGGGCCGAAGATCGGCGCGCTCGCCGGGGTGTCCATCCCGGTGCGGCCGCTGGCGCACCAGTACGCCGTGACCGGGCCGGTCACCGGCCTCGGCGCCGCGACCGGGCCCGAGGTGGCGCAGCCGATGCTGCGGCACCAGGACGCCTCGATGTACTTCCGGCAGATCCACGACCGCTACGGCATCGGTTCGTACCGGCACCGGGTGATCCCGGTGCGCGCCGAGGACATCGCGCCCACCACCGGTGACGGCACCGAGGCGCCGTCCGGGGGCGGCGGCTGGGCGGGCATGTCCTCGGTGCACCCGTTCACGCCGCAGGACTTCAAGCAGTCCTGGGACGACGCCTGCGAGCTGCTGCCGGTGCTGCGCCGCACCGAACTCGCCGAGGGCATGAACGGGCTGTTCCTGTTCACCGCCGACGGGATGCCGGTGCTCGGGCCGTCCCGGGAGGTCGCCGGGTTCTGGGTCGCCGAGGCCGTGTGGATCACGCACTCCGCCGGGGTGGGCCGGGCGATGGCGGAGTGGATGAGCGATGGCGCGCCCGGCATCGACCTGCGCGCCGCCGACCTGCGCCGCTTCGAGGACTTCGCGCACAGCCCCGCCTACGTCGCCGAGCGCAGCGCGCAGAGCTTCCGCGAGGTCTACGACGTGGTGCACCCGCAGCAGCCGCCCGCGCGGCCCCGCCCGCTGCGCACCGGCCCGTTCCACGAACGCCAGGAACGGCTCGGCGCGGTGTTCCTGGAGGCAGGCGGCTGGGAACGCCCGCACTGGTACGAGTCCAACGAATCCCTCGTGGCGGGGCGGGAAATCGTGCTCCCGGGCGAGTGGGCCGGGCGCTACCGGTCGCCGATCGCCGCCGCCGAGCACCAGGCCGCCCGCGAGCGGGTGGCGCTGTTCGACATGACCTCGCTGGCCCGCGCCGAGGTGCGCGGGCGCGGCGCGCTCGCCCTGCTGCAGCGGCTCACCACCGCGCAGCTGGACCGCTCCCCCGGCTACGTCACCTACACGCTGATGCTGCAGCACGACGGCGGAGTGCGCGGCGACATCACGGTGGCCCGGCTGTCCGAGACCGAGTTCCAGGTCGGCTGCAACGGGCCGCGCGACGTGGCGTGGCTGCAGGCGCACGCCGACGACACCACCTCGGTCCGCGACATCACCGGCGGCACCTGCTGCCTGGGCCTGTGGGGACCGCGGGCGCGGGACGTGCTGGCACCGCTGGCCGACGTGGACGTCTCCGCCGAGTCCTTCCGGTTCTTCCGGGCGAAGCGGCTGTTCGTCGGCGAGGTCCCGGTGACCGCGCTGCGGCTGTCCTACGTCGGCGAGCTCGGCTGGGAGCTCTACACCTCCGCCGAGTTCGGCAGGCGGCTGTGGGACCTGCTGCTCGCGCAGGGCGCCGAGCACGGCATCTTCCCGGCGGGCCGGGCCGCGTTCAACGGGATGCGGCTGGAGAAGGGCTACCGCGCGTGGGGCGCGGACCTGTGGAGCGAGCACGACCCCGACGAGGCGGGCCTCGGGTTCGCCGTGAAACCCGGCAAGGGCGAGTTCATCGGCCGCGACGCCCTGCTGCGGCGCCGCGAACGCCCGGTGCGGCGGCGGCTGCGCTGCCTGCAGATCACCGACGGCGAGGTGCTGATGGGCGCCGAACCGGTGTTCACCGAGACCGGCCGCGACGCGGTCGGCTTCACCACCAGCGCGGGGTACGGGCACAGCACCGGCATGAGCCTCGCCTACGCGTGGCTGCCCGCCGAGCTGGCCGACGCGGGCACCCGGCTGCGGGTGTCGTACTTCGACCGCCGACATCCGGCGGAGGTCGTCGCCGACCCGGTCTTCGACCCCGAGATGGCGCGGATGCGCGCCTGACCCGATCCGTCCACGACTCCCCTCGGGCGATCGCCCGGGTGGTCCGACACCGCTCACACCGAGAAGGAGCGCCGCTCATGACCGTGAATCCGAACCCGGGAATCCTGCAGTACTCCAGGCTGCGCAAGTCGCCGTTCTTCCACGCCTCCCGGCAGCACGGGGTGAGCCTCTACAGCGTCTACAACCACACCTACCACCCGCGCCACTACGGCGACCCGATCGGCGAGTACTGGGCGCTGCTGGAAGGCGTGACGCTGTGGGACGTGGGCGTGGAGCGGCAGGTGGAGATCACCGGACCGGACGCCTTCGAGTTCACCAACATGCTGGTGCCGCGCGACCTCACCAAGTGCAAGGTCGGGCAGTGCAAGTACGTGTTCGTCACCGCCGCGGACGGCGGCATCATCAACGACCCGGTGCTGCTGCGGCTGGGCGAGAACCACTTCTGGCTGTCCCTGGCCGACAGCGACGTGCTGCTGTGGGCGAAGGGCCTGGCGCAGAACCTGGGCATGGACGTGCGGATCCGCGAACCCGACGTGGGCCCGGTGCAGGTGCAGGGCCCGAAGTCGCGCGACGTGATGGTGGACCTGTTCGGCGAGTCCATCTTGGACGTCCCCTACTACTACGCGGTGGACCGCGAGCTGAACGGGATGCAGGTCGTGGTCTCCCGCACCGGCTACACCGCGGAGCTCGGCTACGAGATCTACCTGCACCACGCGAGCCGGGACGGCGTGAAGTTGTGGGAGACGATCTGGGAGGCCGGTCGCCCGCACGGCATGCAGGTCATCGGGCCGTGCCACATCCGCCGCATCGAAGCGGGAATCCTGTCCTGGGGGTGCGACATCACCTACGAGACGAACCCGTTCGAGGCGGGCTACGGGTTCGAGAAGACGTGGATGGTGGACCTGGAGCAGGAGGCCGACTTCATCGGCAAGGACGCGCTGGCCCGCATCAAGGCCGAAGGGGTGGCGCGCAAGCTCGTCGGGGTGCGCATCGGCGGGCCGGGCGTCGGTTCGTTCAACGACGGCAGCATGATCGAACCGTTCGACGTGCACGACCCGCACGGGCTGCGCATCGGCGAGGTCACCTCGGCCTGCCGCTCGCCGCGGCTGGACGCCAACATCGGGTTCGCGATGGTGCCGGTGGCCTACCAGGAACCGGGCACGGAACTCGTGGTGCACACCCAGCACGGACCGCAGGAGGCGCTGGTGGTGGAGAAGCCGTTCCACGACCCGAACAAGGAGATCCCGAAGCGCTTCGAGCGCACGGCGACGGCGTGAGCGAGCGGGAGTCGAGCTGATGGACACCAGCACGCAGCGGCTGCGGGAGATGCTGCTCCGCAGCAGGTTCGAGGTGCTGCCGGTGCGCGGTGCCGCCGAGCGGGCGCGGGTGCTGCCCGCGGACGGCACCGTCACCGTCACCTCCTCCCCGCGGAAGGGCCCGGAGTCCACTTTGGACACCGCGGCGGAGTTGGCGGCGGCGGGACTGCGCGCGGTGCCGCACCTGGCGGCCCGCTCCATCCCGGACCGGGCCCGGCTCGCCGCGCTGCTCGACCGGGCGGCCGAGCTGGGCAGCGATGAGATCTTCGTGGTCGGCGGCGATTCCCCCGATCCCGCAGGGGAATTCCCGGACGCGCTCGCACTGCTGCGGGCGATCGAGGACCTGGGCCGGCGCCCGGGCCTGGTCGGCATCACCGGCTACCCGGAACCGCACGCGTTCCTGCCCGACGAGGTCACGATCGGTGCCATGGCGGCGAAAGCGCCGCACGCCGACTACGTCGTCTCGCAGATCTGCTACGACCCGCAGCGGATCGCCCGCTGGCTCGGCGAGCTGCGCTCCCGTGGCGTCCTGCTGCCGGTGCACGTGGGGCTGCCCGGGGCGGTGGACGTGACGAAGCTGCTGCGGGTGTCGATGAAGATCGGCCTCGGCGAGTCGCTGCGGTTCCTGCGCAAGCAGCACGGCGTGGTGACCAGGCTGCTCGCGCCGTACACCCCGGACGGGTTGGTGGACGGTCTGTCGGCACACTTGGCGGAGCCCGCCCCTGGCATCGCCGGGTGGCACCTGTTCACGTTCGACGAGATCGGCCGGACCGCCCGGTGGCGCGACGACGCCGCGGCCCGGCTCCAGGAGGTTCCCGCATGACAATCCCGTCCGACCTGGACATCTCCCGGGCCACCGCGCTGCGGCCGATCGAGGAGATCGCCGCGCAGCTCGACATCGGCCCGCACCTGCTGGAGCCGTACGGAAAGCAGGTGGCGAAGGTGTCCCTCGACGCCGTCGAGGAGTTCGCCGACCGGCCGCAGGCCAAGTACGTGCTGGTCTCCGCCGTGACCCCCACCCCGCTGGGCGAGGGCAAGACCACCACGACCGTCGGCCTGGGCCAGGGCCTGAAGCAGCTGGGGCACCGCTCGGCGATCGCGATCCGGCAGCCGTCGATGGGCCCCACCTTCGGCATCAAGGGCGGCGCCGCGGGCGGCGGCTACAGCCAGGTGGTGCCGATGGAGGCGCTGAACCTGCACCTCACCGGCGACATGCACGCGGTGACCGCGGCGCACAACCTGCTCTCGGCGATGGTGGACAACCACCTGCACCAGGGCAACGCGCTGGGCCTGGACCCGAACCGGATCACCTGGCGGCGGGTGCTCGACGTCAACGACCGGGACCTGCGCTCCATCGTCACCGGGCTCGGCGGGGCGGCGGACGGCACGCCGCGGCAGACCGGGTTCGACATCACCGCGGCCAGCGAGGTGATGGCGGTGCTGGCGCTGTCGAACTCGCTGCACGACATGCGGAGCAGGCTCGGCCGCATCGTCGTCGGCTACACCGGCGACGGCACCCCGGTCAGCGCGGAGCAGCTGCGCGCGGCGGGCGCGATGACCGTGCTGATGCGGGAGGCGATCAAGCCGAACCTGATGCAGACCACCGAGAACACGCCGGTGTTCGTGCACGCGGGCCCGTTCGGCAACATCGCGCACGGCAACTCCTCGGTGGTGGCCGACCGGATCGCCGGGCACTGCGCGGACTACGTGGTGACCGAGGCCGGGTTCGGCGCGGACATGGGCGCCGAGCGGTTCTTCAACATCAAGTGCCGCAGCTCGGGGATGCGCCCGGACGCGGCGGTGCTGGTGGCGACGGTGCGGGCGTTGAAGGCGCACTCCGGCAACCACAAGATCGTGGCGGGCAGGCCGCTGCCGCCGGAGCTGCTGGCGGAGAACCCGGACGACGTGCGGGCGGGCGCGGACAACCTGCGCAAGCAGATCGAGAACATCCGGCTGCACGGGGTCTCCCCGGTGGTGGCGGTGAACGCGTTCCCCACCGACCACCCGTCGGAGCACGCGGCGATCCGCGAGGTCGCGGAGGCGGCGGGCGCGCGGGTCGCGGTGAGCAGCCACTTCCTCGACGGCGGGAAGGGCGCGAAGGACCTGGCGGAGGCCGTGGTCGAGGCGGCCGAGGAACCGAACCGGTTCCAGCTGCTGTACCCGGATTCCGCCGACCTCCGCACGAAGATCGAGACGGTGGCGCGCAGGGTGTACGGCGCCGACGGCGTGTCCTACGCGCCCGCGGCCGAGCGGTCGCTGCGGGACTACGAGGCGAACGGGTTCGGTTCGCTGCCGGTGTGCATCGCGAAGACGCACCTGTCGCTGAGCTCGGACCCGAAGCTGCTGGGCGCCCCGACGGGCTGGACGCTGCCGGTCCGCGAGGTGCGGGCCTCGGTGGGCGCCGGTTTCGTGTACCCGATCTGCGGGGACATGCGCACGATGCCCGGTCTGGGTTCGCATCCGGCGGCGGAGCACATCGACATCGACGAGCACGGCGAGGTCGTGGGGTTGAGTTGACCGATCTCGACGCGAGCGTGCGGGAGTTCTTGGACGAGGTGGCCGCGCCGACGCCGTCCGCGACCGGCGGTGTCGTCGGCGCGGTCACCACGGCGGCGGCCGCCGGGCTGCTGGCGATGTGCGCGCGGCTGCGGCGGGACGCGGCGCGGGCGTCGCGGGCGGAGGCGCTGCGGCAGCGGGCGACGGAGCTGGCGCAGGCCGATTCGGACGCCTACCAGGACGTGCTGGCGGCGCGGCGGCGCCCGGCGGACGATCCGGGCCGGGCGGCGGCGCTCGCGGCGGCGCTGGCCGGCGCGGCCGGTCCGCCCGCGCGGCTCGCCGAACTCGCCGCCCAGGTCGCGGCGCTGGCGGACGAGGTGGCGGCGGAGGCGGGACCGGCGTTGCGCGGCGACGCGCTCACCGCCGCCGCGCTGGCGGCCGGGGCGGCGCGCAGTGCCGCGGTCCTGGTGCGCATCGACCTCACCGCGGCCGAGGCCGACCTCGCTCCCGCCGACGAGGCCGACGCGCACGCCGCCGACGCGGCCCGCCACCTGTCCTGAACCACGCGGGTGCGTGGCCCGTCCGGACGGGCCACGCACCTGATCAGTCCCAGCTGATCGGCAGCCGGTGCACCCCGTAGATGACCATGTCGGTGCGCAGCGGGACCTCCGCGGCGGGCACGTCGAGCCGCAGCCCGGGCAACCGATCCAGCAGTTCGGCGTAGCCGATGCGCATCTCCACCCGCGCCAGCTGCTGGCCGAGGCACTGGTGCACGCCGTGCCCGAACGACAGGTGCGCGCTGCGCCCGCGGGTGACGTCGAGCTCGCCGGGGTCATCCCACTGCTCGGCGTCCCGGTTCGCCTCCGGCACCGACACCAGGATCGTCTCGCCCGCGCCGATGCGGACGCCGCCGAGCTCCAGGTCCTCGGTGGCGACCCGGCTGATGCCCAGGTGCAGCACCGACAGGTAGCGCAGCAGTTCCTCCACGGCGCCGTCCATCAGCGCCGGGTCGGCGCGCAGCGCGGCGAGCTGCGCCGGGTGCTCCAGCAGGGCGAAGGTGCCGAGGCCGAGCATGTTCGCGGTCGTCTCGTGGCCCGCGGTCAGCAACGTGGTGGCGATGTCGACGAGTTCGTCGTCGGTCAGCGCCGGATCGGCGTCGCCGTGCACCAGCCCGGACAGCAGGTCGTCGCCGGGCGCGGTGCGCTTGCCCGCCACGAGCTCGCGCATGAAGTTCCGCAGCCGTTCCGAGGCGGCCGTCCGCTCCTGCTCGGGCATCTGGATGTTCAGCGAGATCGCCGCGTCGCGCTGGAACCGGTCGCGGTCGGCGTAGTCCACGCCGAGCAGTTCGCAGATGACCAGCGAGGGCAGCGGCAGCGCGAAGTCGGCGACGAGGTCGGCGCTGTTCCCGCGCGCCTTCATCGCCTCGACGAGCTCCACGGCGAGTTCGGTGACCCGCGCTTCCAGCGCGCGCATCCGGCGGACGGTGAACTGGCCGATGAGCATCCGGCGCAGCCGGGTGTGCTCGGGCGGGTCCATGAAGATGAACAGCCCGTGCCGGGCGGGGGCCTGCGCGGCGGCGTGCGGGCAGCCGCCCGCGGCGACCTCTTCCGGGGTGAGCTGCAGCGCGTCGCGGTGCCGGAACCGGTCGGAGCTGAACCGCGTGTCGCCGAGCGCTTCGCGGGCCTCGCGGTAGCCGGTGACGAGCCACGCGCGGGCCCCGTTGAGCAGCGTGATCGGCGCGACGGGTCCGTTGGCGCGCAGCCGGTCGAGCCCGGCGGGCGGGTCGAACGGGACGTCGCCGCGCTGCACGAGTTCCGGGGGCAGCGGGCGGCGCAGCCCGGGGCGGGCCGGGGCGTCGGTGGCCTGGTCGTTCATGGTGAGTCCTGTTCCCGGGCAGCGCGAAGTGCCCGTGGTGGCGGGAGGTTCTCGGTGGAAGCCGGTCGGCTTCCGCCGATCAGCGAAAGCCAGGTCGGTGGGAACCGGTCGGCGGAAGCCGGGTCGGCGGGAACCGGTCGGCAGGAGCGGGTCGATGGGAACCGGTCGGCGGAAGCCGATCAGCGGGAACCGATCAGCGGCCGCCGATCGGGAGCCGGTCAGCGGGCGCCGCTGGGCGCGAGCAGCAGTCCGGTGAGGCCGTCCGTGAGGGCGGTACCGACGAGTTCCCAGTCGGCGGGGGTGCCGGTGGCCGCGGCAGCGCGTTCCTGCTCGGCGCAGGTGTGCAGGACCGCGAGCCGGGCGGTGTCGCGGCGGACCGCGGCGACCTCCGGCGGGAGCGCGGGAGCGTGCTCGGCGAGCGCCGCGTTCGCCTCGGCCAGCAGCGGTTCCATCTCGGGCGCGTGCATCGGCCCGCTGCGCACCACCGGGTCGGTGGCGACCTGGGCGGTGAACCGCGCGCACCAGCCGGGGTTGCCGAGGCTCGCCAGGTGCCGGACGTAGGGCAGCACCATGCAGGCGACGTGCTCGCGCGGTTCCCGCGCACCGCGCGCCGCGTCGAGCATCTCCCTGGTGTGCCGGACGATCGGTTCGCTGTGCGAAGCGCTGATGGCGCGCAGCAGGTCGTCGCGGGTGCCGACGTGGTAGGCCAGCGCGGAGTTGTTGGCCTGCCCGGCGGCCTCGACGATCTGCCGGTTGGACACCTCGGAGAGCCCGCGTTCGGCGAACAGCCGTTCCGCGGTGCGCAGCAGCAGCGCCCGGGTGGCGTCGGCGCGTTCCCGGCGGGCGCCGGAGCGGGCCCCGGTGCGCGCGCCGCTGCGGTTCCGCGCGGGTCGAACGTCCACGGCGGTCATCTTCTCACCACCGCACCGGGACTTCTTCGAGCCCGCCGACCAGGAGCCCTTCGCGTCGGCGCAGGTCGTCGGCGGGGATCGCCAGCTCCAGCCCGGGCACGCGGTCGAGCAGCGCGGCGAGCACGGTGCGCAGTTCGACGCGGGCCAGCGACTGGCCGAGGCAGGAGTGCGGTCCGGCCCCGAAGGTCAGGTGCGGGTTGGGGGTGCGGGCGAGGTCCATCTCGGCGGCGTCGGCGAACGCGTCCTCGTCCCGGTTCGCGGCCTGCATCAGGGCGAGCACGGTGCTGCCCGCTTCGATGGTGGTGCCGCCGACCTCGACGGGTTCGGTGATGTGCCGGTGCATCCCGGTGCTGCCGAGGTTCGCGTCGAAGCGCAGCACCTCTTCGACGGCCGGGTCGACGAGCGCGCGGTCGGCCAGCAGGCTCTCCCAGCGTTCCCGGCGGGACAGCAGCATCGCGGCCATCTTGCCGATCATGTTGGCGGTGGTCTCGTGCCCGGCGATGAGCAGGGCCTGCCCGGTGGCGATGAGCTCGGTCTCGGAGAGCCTGCCGTCGTCGGCGTCGCTGACGGCGGTGAGCTCGGAGAGCAGGTCGTCGCCGGGTTCGGCGCGCTTGGCCCGGACGTGCTCGGCCAGGTAGTTCCACAGCTCCTGCCCGGACTCGCGGACCTCGTCCTCCGTGTAGCGGGTCAGGTTGAGCATGTGGTCGGACCAGTGCGCGAACTTCGCGCGGTCGGCGGCGGGCACGCCGAGCAGGTCGCAGATCACGAACACGGGCAGCGGGAAGCCGAGCGCGGTGCGCAGGTCGGCGGGCGCGCCCTGCCGGAGCATCTCGTCGATCAGCTCGTGGGCGATGCCCTCGATCCGCGGTTGCAGCGCGCGCATCCGCTTGACGGTGAACGAGCGGCTCAGCAGCCGTCGCCACCGCAGGTGCCCCTCGCCCTGGGCGATGGTGCTCGGGAAGGAGCCGTCCTCGGCGTCGTCGAGGGGCCTGCGGGTGAACCGCGGGTCGGCCAGGATCGCGCGCACGTCCTCGTAGCGGGTCAGCAGCAGCGCGTCCTCCCCGACCACGGTGTGCACCCGCGCCACCGGGCATTCCTGTTGCAGCCGCCGCCATTCCGCCGGGGGTTCCAGCGCGGTGGGCAGCGGGAAGGGGAACGGCAGCGGGTCGGTGGTGCCGCTTCCGGTCACGGGGCAGGTGGTGTCGTCGGCTCGCATCGCATCCTCATTAAGAAAGGCGTCTGACTTAAATGCTAGCGTAGCCTTCAGTCGACTGACTGACCAGAGAAGCCCGGGAGGACGCCGTGGAGATCGAGATCGACGAGGACAAGTGCATCGGCGCAGGCCAGTGCGTGCTCACCGCCGAGTCCGTGTTCGACCAGCGCGACGAGGACGGCGTCGTGGTGCTGCTCGACGCCTCCCCCGGCGCCGAGCACCAGGACGCCGCGCGCGAGGCGGCCACCCTGTGCCCCGCCGCCGCGATCGCGATCCGCGCGGACTGACCCGCGCGGGCCGAGCTCAGCCGGCGGTCTCCTCGTCCAACCAGGACAGGTAGGCGGGGTTTCCGCCGACGATCGGCGTCGCGATCACCTCGGGCACCTCGTAGCCGTGGTGCTCCCGCAGGTGCGCGACCAGCGCGTCCAGCCGCGCCGCGGGCGTCTTGACCTGCAGCTGCCACTCCGGGTCGTCCTGCACGGCTCCGTCCCAGCGGTAGAAGCTGCGGATCGGCACCACCTGCACGCAGGCGCCCAGCCGCGCCTCGACGACGCCGCGGGCCAGTTCCGCCGCGGCCCGCTCGGAATCCGTCGTGGTCACGACCTGCACGTAGTCAGCCATGCGCCGAGCGTATCGACCCCGCGCCGCGGCGCGGAAGTTCCCGCCCGGCAGGTGGGCGCGGCGGTGCCGCGGCGGGAACCCGCGGTGCCGCCGCGGTGCCGCGGCGGGAACCCGCGCCGGGAGGACGCCGCTCAGCGGATCAGGCGCCGCCCGCCGTGCTGGCGCGCGGCAGCAGCACGCGCGGCGGCACGTCCAGGTCGTCGGCGGCGCCCGTCTCGATCAGCTCCAGCAGCAGGTGCACCGCGGCCGCGGCATCGTCCTCGACGTCCCGCGACAGCGCCGTCACCGGCGGGGTCACCACCCGGCACAGCATGGAGTCCTGCCAGGACAGCACCGCCAGGTCCGTCGGCACCCGGACGTCGAGCTCGGCGGCGCGCGCGACCGCGGCCACCGCCATCACGTCGTCGTCGTAGACGATCGCCGTCGGCGGCGGATCGGCGGCGAGCAGCCGCGCGGTGGCCCGCACCCCGCCGTCCTCGGTCGCGTCGGCCTCCACCTTCACCAGGTCGGTGCCGAGGCGTTCCCGCACCTCGGCGCGCAGCAGGCCGCTGCGGCGCGCGGTGTGCTCCAGGTCGACCCCGCCCTGCACGTGGCCGATCCGCCGGTGCCCGAGCTCGGCCAGGTGCGCCACCACGGCGCGCACCTCGTCGGCGGCGGCGAAGCGCAGCACCGCCACGTTCGCGACCCGCTCGTGCTCGCCGATCACCACCGCGGGCAGCTTCAGCTCCCGCAGCAGCGGAACCCGCGGGTCCTCGGCGCGCAGGTCGGTGACGATCACGCCGTCCACCCGGCGTTCCGCGGCCCAGGCGCGGTAGGTGCCGAGCTCGGCCTCCTCGTCCGGGGGCAGCGCCAGGTGCAGGCTCAGCCCGTACTCGGCCAGCGCCGCCTCCAGGCCCGCCATCCAGTGCACCACCGACGGTTCGGCGCGGATGTGCTGCGGCGGCCGGGCCAGCACCAGGCCGATCGTGCCGGTGCGGTCGGCGGCGGGCGTCCGCGCCGGTCCCGCCGCGTCCCAGCCGAGCTGGGCGGCGACGTCGAGGATGCGTTCCCGGGTGGCCGCCGACACCCCGGCGCGGCCGTTGAGGGCGTAGGACACCGCGGCCTTCGACACGCCGACCTGGCGCGCGATGTCGATGATCGTGGGCCGTTTCACCGCAGATCCCCTCGTAGCCGTCCAGCGGGACGCCAGCGTAGCGAAGCAGGCCCGCTCCCGGACGCCAGGTGATCAGCCCACCGAGCGGGCGAGGCGACCGGGCCACCCCTGCGGACACCGCTCACCGGACCGAGCAGGCGAGGCGACCGGGCCACCCCTGCGGACACGGCTCACCGGGCCGAGCGGGCGAGGCGACCGGGCCACCCCTGCGGACACCGCCCACCGGACCGGCGAGACGGACGAACGGGCCGCACCCCGAGCGCTCCAGGACCGACGGCGCCCGGCGGCGAGGTTCAGCCGAGGCGGCGGAGCAGCGGCGCCGCGGCCTCGGTGACCACCTCGGACGCCTGCGAGTAGCTCTTCGACGACGGCTGGGTGGACAGCACCGCCACCGCGTAGCGCCGGTCCGGCCCGATCAGCCCCGCGCTGTGCACCGAACGGCGGCCGTCCGAGCAGCACATCCAGCCCGGCTTCACCGCGGCCCGGCGCGTCCCCGCCTTCAGCCCGTACTGCTGGTCGAAGCCCTCCGCAGCGGTGCGCGGCGCCTCCTCCAACGGGCTCAGCACCAGGTCCCGCTCCGCCGCGGGCAGCTCCGGGACCTTGGCCAGCACCGCCGCCACGTCCCGCGCCGAGGTCCGGGTGTCGCCCCACCGGCCGGGCACCTCCGGTGGCAGCGTGCGGGTGAGCCCGTAGCGCACCGCCACCCGCGAGATGGCGCCCGCGCCGTCGAACCGGTCCCAGAGCGCGTTCATCGCCCCGTCGTCGCTGACCGCCAGCGCCCGGCGGATCAGCTCCGCGTCCGATGACGACACCCGCAGGCCCTCGCGGCGGCGTTCCGCCACGTCCATCGCCACCAGCAGCTTCGACACCGAGGCGGTGGTGAACTCCTCGTCCGCGTGCTCCCCGCCGACGGCCGCACCGGACTCGCGGTCCAGCACGGCCACCGCGACCGTGCTCCCGGAGAGCCGGTCGGCGTACTCGTCGACCTGCCGCACCGCCGACCGCACCGCCGGGTTCGGGCTCGGCCGGGCCCGCGCGGGCGCGTCCGGATAGCCGGCGCGCGACACCCACCACTGGCCGGACTCCTCGTGCGCGGTCCGGTCGCCCTGGCCACCGCACCCGGCGGTGGTCACCGCCAGCAGCACCGAGCAACCGAGCAGCGCGAGCGCGCGCCGGAACCGACGATCGGAATGATCCATGCGGGACCCCATGACTCCGAGGCCCGGCGGGAGGGCCGGGCCGTCGGACGTGCCTCCAGCACGCTAACGCCGCCGCGAGCTCGATCGCAGAACTCGGCCCGGCACGCGCGAACGCCCCCGCCTGGGCGGGGGCGTTCGACGATCGTCGTGGTGTCCTCGGGTGTCAGCCGCCCTTGCGGTTCTCGCCGAGCTCCTCCGCGATCGGGTTGGCCGGTGTCTCGCGCTGGTGCTCGGCGAGGCCGGGCCGGACGTGCTGCCGGTCCTCCTTCGCCTTGTCCGCGTCGGACTGGCCCTCCTCATCGGCCTTGTCCAGCGGCACCGAGCGCAGCACCTCGCCGACGTTGTCGTAGTCGGCCAGCGGCAGCGCCCGCAGCGCGTCCACCGTGCCCTGGTCCACGCCGTTGTTCCGCGCGAAGGCGACCAGGTCTTCCTTGCTCGCGGGGAAGTCGACCGTGGACAGCGACTTCTGCACCGTTTCCCGCGTCGTCGTCATGCTTCTCCTCTCACGCGTCCGTGTAGCGCAGCACCGCGCCGATGCCGTCGGTCAGCTTCACCTCGTCCGGGTCGACCAGCACCAGGTCCGCGTCCGTGCCGGCCGCCGACCAGACGACCGCCGCGCTGGCGGGCGCGCTGCCGGGGCTGGACACGCCCATGTCGGTGAGCTCCCGCTCGTGCAGCGCCACCTGGTTGGGGACGGGACCGACGTGCAGCCAAGACACCGATTCCGGCGATCCCCACAGCACCGTGCGCACCTGGCCGCGCTGCAGGGCGGCGAGCACCGCGGTCCAGCCCTCCGCGGCGCGCTCGTCGCGGCCGCGCTGCTGCTCGAACTCGCGGACCGCCTCGTCCACGTGCGCCGACACGGCGGCGTCCACCGTCTCGGCGACCTCGCCGCGCAGGCCCTCCGCCGAGTCGCCCTGGTCCAGGTGGCCCGCATCGGTCTGCGCGGTGCGCTCCCGCACGCCGCCGGGCAGGTTGTCGTGCACCAGCTTCCGCTGCTGCGGGTCACCGGCGAGCACGACGAGCTCGGCGCCGATCCGCATGGCCTGCTTGCCGATCTCCTCGGCCGCGTCCTTGGCGTTGCGCAGCCACTGCTCCTCGACCTTGTTCTGGAAGCGCTGCTCGTTGAGCTCGTCGGCGCCCGCCGGGGCCTTGTGCACCGGGTGGTCGCCGCCCTGCACCCGGCGGGTGCGGGGTTCGGCGCCCGCCGCCACCACCGTCAGCTCCGCGTCCACGTGGTCGACCAGGGCCACCACGTGCGGGATGCGGGATGCTCGCAGCCGCAGGTACGGCAGCAGGTGCGGCAGCGTGCCGAAGTGCACCTTCTCGTCGTCGGAGGCGTCGTCCGGCGGCTGCGGCAGCTCCTCGCCGAACACCACCTCGCCCGCGGTCGCGACCAGCACCTGGCCGCGGTGGCCGATCCGGTACTCGTGGCGGTCCACGGTCTCGTCCAAGGCGCGCAGCGTCGCCTCGTCCGCACCCGCGTCCGCCAGCCGCTCCCGGGCCGAGCGCCACCGCAGCTGCACGGCCTTCGCGGCGTCCTCGGCGTCCGCCGACGTGTCCAGGTACACCGTCGCGAACGGGCCCTGGTACCCGTAGACGTCTTGCAGGAACGCGAGTTTCATCGACTCCTCCGCTCTGCCACCTCGATCACGCGCTGCGCGCCTGCGCGCGGTGCCTTCCCTCGGCGACCTCTTCGACGACCTTCGCGCAGAACGCGGGCAGGTCGTTCGGGTTCCGGCTGGTCACCAGCCCCGAGTCCACGACGACTTCCTCGTCGACCCAGTCGGCGCCCGCGTTGCGCAGGTCCGTGCGCAGGCTCGGGTAGGACGTCAGCCTGCGGCCGCGCACCACGTCGGCCTCCGCGAGCAGCCACGGGGCGTGGCAGATCGCGGCGACCGGCTTCTGCTTCGCGAAGAACTCGCCGGTGAAGCGCACCGCGTTCGGCACCTGCCGCAGCGCGTCCGGGTTGGCCACGCCGCCCGGCAGCACCAGGCCGTCGTAGTCGTCCGGGGACACCTCGGTGACGACCTTGTCCACGGTGAACGTGTCGGCCTTCTCCAAGTGGTTCCGCCCCTGCACCGAACCCGGCTGGATCGACACCAGCTCCGGGCGGCCGCCCGCCTGCTCGACGGCCTTCCACGGTTCGGTCAGCTCCACCTGCTCGATGCCGTCCGGGGCCACCAGGAAGGCGACCTTGGCACCGTTCAGGTTCGCGGTCATCGTGCACACCTCCTGCAGATCGTCGCGGCGGGCCGGTTCGCGCCTCGCCGCTCAGCCGTGCCCTACCCGGCGCGCCGAGGCGGCAAACGGACAGGCTGTGCCGCGCAGGCCCGTCCGGGGCTTAGGGTGACCATCGCCGGCCACGATCAAGGAGCTCCGATGCGCCCAGGCGACACCGTCGACGACTTCGCACTGCCCGACCAGCACGGCACCGAGCGCAAGCTCTCGGAGCTCCTCGACGGCGGCACGGTGGTGCTGTTCTTCTACCCGGCGGCGATGACCTCCGGGTGCACGGCGGAGAGCTGCCACTTCCGGGACCTGTCGGCGGAGTTCGCCGAGCTCGGCGCGCACCCGGTCGGCATCAGCACCGACCCGGTCGCCAAGCAGGCCACCTTCGCGCGGACGAACTCCTTCGACTACCCGCTGCTGTCCGACCGGGAGGGCGTGGTGGCGCGGCAGTTCGGGGTGAAGCGGCGCTTCGGGCCGCTGCCGGTGAAGCGGCACACGTTCGTCATCGGGCCGGACCGCACCGTGCTGGAAGTGGTGCGCAGCGAGTTCAACATGGCCTCCCACGCCGACACCGCGCTCACCTACCTCCGCGAACAGCGCGGCGCCTGACCCGCGAACCCGAGCGGGCCCTCCGGTCAGCGTCTGTCAGCGGCGAAGCCGCTGAGCGGCGACCACCTCATCAACCGGCACCGCCGCGGGTTCTCAGCGGGATTCTCGCGAGGACAGCGTTTTCTCCTGTGGCGGAGCCACCGGTGAAAACGATCCCGCAGCGAGA
>NZ_JBEYUS010000055.1:0-43885 GCF_040643635.1 Saccharopolyspora sp. NPDC047091 | reverse complement strand
CCGGTGGTGCTCGGTTTCGTGCTGCGCCGGTTCGCCGGGCCGGTGGTGGCGAAGGCGTTGCCGGTGCTGCCGCTGGTCTCGGTGATCGGGATCACCGGTGTGGTGGTCGCGGTGGTGTCGGGCAGTGCGGACAAGTTGCTCAGCGTGGGGCCGGTCGTGGTGCTCGCGGTCGTGCTGCACAACGTGCTCGGCGTCGGGCTGGGGTACGTGGCCGCCCGGGTGGCGGGGATCGACGAGGCGGGGCGGCGGGCGATCGCGCTGGAGGTGGGGATGCAGAACTCCGGTCTGGCGGCGAGCCTGGCGTCGACCTACTTCTCGCCGGTCGCGGCGCTGCCCGGGGCGATCTTCTCGGTGTGGCACAACATCTCCGGTTCACTGGTCGCCACCTTCTGGGCCCGGCGGCCCGTCGCGGTCGCCGGGGACGAGCAGAGCCGGATCGCGAGCGACGAGCGGTGACGCCGCCGGCTCAGGGCACCGGCCGGGCACCGCGCCGGAGGCCCTGAGCCGCGGCGCGCACCAGGGCCGAGGCCTGGTCGGCGTCGAGGCGGGGATCGCACAGCGGCTGAGCACCGCCCACTTCGGACGTGTCCTCGTCCACGCACTCCCGGACGTCGTCGGGCGTGCACTCCAGGTGCAGCCCACCCGGGTGCGCCCCCGCCTCGGCGAGCACGTCGAACCAGCCGTCGAGCTCGGCCAGCAGATCGGTGACCCGGCGGGTCTTGATCCCCGAGGGGAGCCGGATCGTGTTGCCGTGCATGGGATCGCACATCCAGACCACCGGATGTCCGGCCGCGGACACGGCCGCGACGAGCTCGGGCAGGACGCGGCGGACGGCGTTCGCGCCGAACCGGGTGATCAGGGTCAGGCGGCCCGGTGCCCGCTCCGGATCGAGCCGGGCGCAGAGGGCCACGAGCTCCGCCGGCGTGACCGCGGGCCCCACCTTGACCCCCAGCGGATTCGCCACCCCGCTCAGCAGCTCGACGTGAGCTCCACCGATGTCGCGGGTCCGCTCGCCGATCCACGGGAAGTGGGTGCTGGACAGGAACCACTGCTCGCTGGCGGGATCGTTGCGCAAGGTCGCCCGGTCGTAGGGGAGCAGCAGGCACTCGCGGCTGACCCACAGCTGCCCGGCCGGGTGCGCGTGCAGGGTGCGGAGCAGGTTGAGCGTGGTCGCCGACCGGTAGTAGCCCTGCAGGAGCCGCGCGGCGTCCGCGCGCCGCGCTGAGGCGGTGGGTGCGGCACCGTTGACCATGTGCCCGCGGAACACCGGGAGCGCCCGGCCGTCCACGAGTTCGGTCGGTGCGCTGCGCGGCTTCGCGTACTGCCCGGCGATGCGTCCGATCGCGACGGCGGGCCGACCGGAGATCTCCGCGAAGCCGCGTGCGAGCCGGGCGATGAGCCGGCCTCGACTCGTGATGTGCTCGGTGGTCGCGTCCTCGAAGGACTCGGCGCAGTCGCCCGCCTGGACGACGAACGCCTCGCCGCGCGCCGCGTCGGCCAGCTCTCGACGCAGGTTCGAGATCTCGCCGGGCTGCACCAGGGCGGGCAGGCTGCGCAGTTCCGCCACGGCCCGTTCCAGCTCGGCGGGATCCCACGCGGGCTGCTGCTGCGCGACGCGCGAACGCCAGGAGTCGGGCGTCCACGGGGTGTGCCGGGCCTCGGCCGTACGACTGTGGATCATGCCGGCCCGACCTGGGCCGCGGCGGTGCGCCTGCCTGCTGCCGAACCGGTTCGGCAGCCGTCGATGAGGTTCGCGATGACGCGGTGCCCCACCTCGCCGTCGAGCGACAGCAGGGATTCGGGGTGGAACTGGACCCCGGCGACCGGGAGTGCGGGGTGCTCGACGGCCATGGCGACGCCGTCGTCGGTCGCGGCGGTGACCCGCAGCGGTGGCGGTACCTCGTGCGAGGCGACGTAGAGCGAGTGGTAGCGCCCGGCGGTGAACCGCGCGGGCAGTCCGCGCAGCAGCGCGCCGCCGCCGCCGACCGCGCGGATCTCCGACGCGCGGCCGTGGACCGGATCGGGGAGCACGCGCAGGTGCCCGCCGAAGTGCTCGACGACGCCCTGCATCCCGAGGCAGACGCCGAACACGCCGGCTCCTGCCGCGAGCGCGGCGTCGATCGTGCCGCTCATGCGGAACGCCGCCGGTCGGTCCGGCCCGGGGGAGAGCACCACGAGATCCGTGCCCTCGTCGAACCCGGTCAGCGAGGACCACCTCCGCGTGACGACCTCGCAGCCGTTCTGCCGCAGGTAGCCCGCGAGCGTGTGCACGAAGGAGTCCTCGTGGTCGACGAGCGCGATGCGCGGACCTCGTGCGGTGACCCTGGTCCCGCCGTGCGGACCGACCGGCCGCTCGGTGCGCGGGGGCGGGGCCGCCCGGCCGCGCAGCGCGTCCAGCACGGCGGAGGCCTTGAGGCGCGTCTCGGCCTCCTCGGCGTCGGGGTCGCTGCCGATGAGCAGCGTCGCTCCCGCGCGCACCTCGGTCGTCGTGTCCGTCAAGCGCGCCGTCCGGAGGGTCAGCGCCGTGTCCATCGCTCCGTCCGCAGTGGCGTAGCCGACCGCGCCGCCGTACCAGCGCCGAGCCGAGGTCTCCCAGCGCTCGATGAACTCGGCGGCGGCCCGCTTCGGCGCACCGCTCACCGTGGCGGCCCACATGTGGCTGAGGAAGGCGTCCCACGCGTCGTAACCGCGTTCGAGATCGCCCTTGACGTGGTCCACGGTGTGGATCAGCCGGGAGTAGAGCTCGATCTGGCGCCGGCCGACGATCCGCACCGAGCCGGGGACCGCGACGCGGCTCTTGTCGTTGCGGTCGACGTCGGTGCACATCGTCAGCTCGGCGGCCTCCTTCTCGGAGCCCAGCAGCGCGGCCACGTTCCGGGACTCCTCGATCGCGGACGCGCCCCGCGCGATGGTGCCGGAGATGGGGCAGGTCTCCACGACGCCGTCGGCGACCCGCACGTACATCTCCGGTGAGGCACCGACGAGCGACTCACCGCGACCCAGGTTGATGAGGAAGCCGTACGGGCTGGGGTTCGCGGCGGTGAGCCGCTCGAAGACCACGCTCGCGGACTCGCCGCCGCGGTCGGCGGACAGGGTCTGGCTCAGCACCGTCTCGAAGGCGTCGCCCGCGTGGAACTTCGACAGCGCCGCGCGCACCCCCGCCCGGTAGTGCCCGGGATCGGCCCGCGCGGGCGGGTCGGGGGCCCGGCGAGCACCGGCGAGGTCGACGGTCGCGACCGTCGCGGAGGTCCCGGTCGGACCGGAGAAGGCGTAGTCGACCTCGACCGCCAGCTCGCGCTCGGGATCCGCCACGATCACCGAGGCGGGCAGGAACGCGACGATGTCCCGGTAGCCCGCCGGGCGCCGGTGCCGCCGGGTGATGGGGTCGAACCCGAGCATCAGGTCGTAGCCGAAAGCCCCGTACCAGCCCAGCACCGGCTCATCGGGATGGGCGAGGGCCCGGGTGAGCGTGCGCAGCACGCCGACCGTCGACGGTTGCCGGGTGCGCTCCTCCTCGGCGAAGCCGGTACCGGCGGGGGCGACGGCGCCGTGCAGTCCGGATCCGTCGGGCAGCACCGCGAGTCCGCGCACCTGCGGGTCCGCCACCAGCGCGGTGGTGGCCAGCTCCAGCAGCGGGCCTGCACCCGGGTCGAGGGCGAGCACGCGGAACGCACGCCCCCGGGCCTCGAAGGCCAGCGCCACCCGCTGCGTGGCGCGGGTCCACGGCGAGTAGCGCCCTGGTTGGGTCACCGACCCGTGGAACAGGGCTCCCGGCGCGGAATCCAACGCGGCGGCGACGCGGCTCAGCGACCTCGACGCGGCGTTCGGCCCGGGCAACGGGCGAGCGCGCCGCTCGACGTCGAGACCACCCGCCGTCCGGTACCGGGTGGCGCTGTGCGCGCCCTCCTCCAGCGCCCGGTCGATCCAAGCGAAGTCCACGCGCATGACCACTCCACAGATCAGAAGGTGAGGAACGTGTCGTCGAGCGGCTCAGGAGGTGGCCGAGCCGCCGGTCATCCGGCGCAGCGGTGCTCCCACCGCCTCGATCGCGTGCGCCCCGGCGGTGGACCGCGCCGTCCGGAAGTGCGGGCGACCGCCCTGGTCCTCGGCCACCCACTCCGCGGCGAACCCGCCGGACCTGATGTCGGCGAGCACGGCCTCCATCGAGGAGCGGACGTGCGCGTCGATCACCCGCGGCCCCCGGCTGTACCCGCCGTACTCCGCGGTGTCGGAGATGTGGTCGGTCATGGCGGCCAGGCCGTGCCGCTGGATCAGGTCGACGGTCAGCTTGAGCTCGTGCAGGCATTCGAAGTACGCCGATTCCGGTTGGTACCCGGCGTCGACCAGCACCTCGAAGGCGGTCTTGATCAGCTCGGTGACCCCGCCGACCAGCACCGCCTGCTCGCCGAACAGGTCGGTCTCGGTCTCCTCGGCGAAGGTCGTCTCCAGCGCTCCGGCCCGGGTCGCGCCCAGCGCGTCGGCGTAGTCCAGGGCGAGGGAGAACCCCGAGCCGGTGGCGTCCTGCGCCACGGCGACCAGCGCCGGGCAGCCGCGGCCGCGCTCGAAGCTCTCCCGCACGTCCCGGCCGGGCGCCTTCGGGGCCACCATCACCACGTCGACCTCGCCCGGTGCGGTGATCAGGCCGTGGTGCACGGCGAATCCGTGGGCGAACACGAGCGCGTCGCCGGGGTCCAGGTTCGGCCGCACCGATTCGGTGAACACCCCGGGCGCCAGGGTGTCCGGCACCAGCACGACGATCACGTCCGCCCACCGGGCCGCCGATGCGGTGTCGGTCACGGTGAAGCCCTCGTCGCGGGCGGTGGCCACCGACGCCGAGTCCGGCCGCAGCCCGACCTGCACCGCGATCCCGGAGTCGCGGAGGTTGTGCGCGTGCGCGCGGCCCTGCGAGCCGTATCCCAGCACCGCGACGCGGCGGTCGGGCAGCAGGGGAACGCGCTCCTCGTCCGCGTAGTGCACGGTCGCCGCGTCGTTCGTCGGCCGGGTCATCGCGCCACCGTCCTCGGGGGTTCGACGTCGTGCGGGGCAGGTGTTCCCGGCGCGCGCGGGTCGCGTCCGGACGGGGGAGGGCGGGCCGGTGGCCCGCGAATTCGGCCATCACGCCGGGACCTCCGGGATCGAGGTCGTCGGGCGGCTGCGGTCGGCGAGGTCCTGCAGGTCGCCGCGCAGCGCGTCGAGGAGGTGGTCGGGGTGCGGGGACAGCGCGCGCAGGACGAGCGCCCGGCGCAGCGGGCCGTGCACCGCGGCCTCGCCGGTCAGCCCGATCGCGCCGTGCAGGTGCACCGCGGAGATCGCGACGTCGGGCGCGGTCGTGGCCGCGAGCCCGCGCGACAGCCGCGCGTCGGTCGCGGTGCCGGTGGCCGCCGCGAGCAGCACCCCGGATCGGGCCAGCTCGACGGCGCAGTACATGTCGGCCAGCCGGTGGGCGACCGACTGGAAGGACGCGATCGGGCGCCCGAACTGGGTGCGCTCCCGGGCGTACGCGGCGGCGAGGCCGAGCGCGCGGTCCGCGACCCCCACCAGGGCGGCGGCCACGGCGATGTCCTCGACGACCGCGAGCCGCTCGGCCACGTCCGCGGGCAGGCGGACCGGCACGGCGGGTGCGTCCGGTTCCGCGGTGCCCCGCCACCGGCGCACCGCGGGATCGGTGAGCTCGGTGCCCTCGGCGGATCCGGTCGGGCGCAGCACCCATTCGGCGCCGGGTTCCCGGCGTTCGAGCAGCACGTCCGGCGGGGAGACCGCGACGACGTCGAACCGCCCGCCGGACCCGGTGACGACGGTGCCGGGCGGGGAGTCCGGGGCGAGCCGCGTCCGGATCCAGCCCGTGACGGCCGCCCCGGCGGGCCATCCCGCCGTCCCCTCGCGTTCCGCGGAGAGGCAGCCGAGCGCGAGTTCGGTCAGCACATCGCGGTCCACATCGGATGCCCCTGGATTGTCCACTTCGGACGATGTCGTAGTGCGTTCCGCCCTCATGCGGGAAGTCCCAGGACGTGGCGGGCGATCGTGGTCCGCTGGATCTCGCTGGTGCCGCCCTCGATGGCGTTGCCGATGCCCCGGTAGAGCTCCAGCAACCACCCGGTGGCCATCCCGCCGGAGGGCGCCAGCGCGTCGAGCCCGCCCAGCAGCACCGCGTGCTCGGCGACCTGCCGGGACAGCTCGCCCCAGAGCAGCTTCTCGGTCGAGGCGACCGGGCCCGGCACCCCGTCGGCCGCCAGGTCGGCCACCTTCCGGTAGGCGAGGCCGCGCAGGGCCTCGGCCCTGGCGTGGAAGTCGGTCAAGGCCATCACCTCGGTCGGTGGCAGGTCCGCGGCCGATCCGCAGGACTCGATGCGTTCGGAGATCAGGCGGGCCAGCGCTCGGCGCAGCGCGCCGACCCGCGTCAGGGTGGAGAGCCCCCTGGCCAGGGACAGGCTCGTCATCAGCACGGACCAGCCGCGGTCGAGCTCCCCGACCAGGGCGTCCGCTCCGACGCGGACGTCGTCGAGCACGATGTCGGATTCCTCGGCGTCGCCGTAGAGCATCGGGACGGGCCGCACGCTCACCCCGGGGCGCGCGAGCGGCACGATGAAGCACGAGAGGGCCTTGTGCCGGGCCTCGGTGCTGCCGGTGCGGGCCAGCACCAGCACCTGGTCGGCGAACCGCGACCAGCTGCTCCAGCGCTTGCGCCCGCGCAGCACGAAACCGTCGCCGTCCGGCGTGGCCCGGGTGGTCACCGCGGCCAGGTCCGAACCGGCTTCCGGTTCGGAGAAGGCCTGGCACCACACGGATCCGCCGTCCAGGATCGCGGGAACGTGCTCGGCCCGCTGCTCCGCGCTGCCCCAGGCCACCAGCGTGGGTGCCACGAGCTCGACCCCGACCCAGTTCGCGATCGGCGGGGCGTCGGCCGCGGTCAGCTCGTCGATCAGGACGGCCCGGTGCAGCGCGTCGAGCCCGTGACCACCGAGTTCGGCGGGCAGGTCGACCCCGATCCACCCACCGCGGTGCAGCGTCCGGTGCCAGGCGTGGCGCCACCAGAACCGGTCCTCGACGCCGTCCGGTTCCGGGGTGCGGGGCAGGTTCTCCGGCAGCCATGCGCGCAGCCGTCCCCGGAACTCCGCGCGGACGGCGTCGTCGATCAGCACCGAGGTGAGTCCCTCGTCGGCGGTGTGGCCCATCGTCGCCGCCCTCACCTCGCGGCCAGTTCCGCGCCGCACGCCCCGCACCACCGGAACGTCGCGGGCAGGTCCGCGGTCCCGCAGGCGGGGCACGATCCCACCGGCGGGCCGTGCGGGAACTCCGGCGACTCGTCCCGGGCCGCGCGCTCCCGCAGCCCCGTGCGGTCCGCGGGGCGCTTGTCGAGGAACGACCCCATGCCCCGGCGGGTCTCGACGGAGCCGCTGTGGATCGCCAGCCATTCGCCCGCGAGCGCCGCGCTCGCGGCCCACGCCGCCTCCTTGGCCTGGTTGACCAGGGCGCGGGTGAACCGGAGCGACTCCGGGAAGGTGTCGGTGAGCCGCCGCGCCGCGGCGTCGACGGCGGCGTCCAGCTCCGCGGCGGGCACGACCTTGTTGATCAATCCCCAGTCCCGCGCCGTCTCGGCCGGGAGGTCTTCGGAGAGCAGGACGACCTCGCGGGCGCGCCGGTCGCCGATCATCAGCGGCAGCCACTGCGTGACGCCGATGCCGGAGACGCTGCCGACGAGGGGGCCCACCTCCCGGATCACGACCTCGTCGCAGGCGATCGCGAGGTCGCAGGCGAGGGCGAGCTCGTTCCCGGCCCCGACCACCAGTCCGTTGAGCCGGGCGATCGTCGGCTTGCTGCAGCGGACGATGGACGTCTGCATGGCGATGAACTCGCGCACCCACGGGACGTAGTCGCGCGGGCGGCGGCACAGCTCCCAGTGCTCGTGCAGGTCGGCACCCGCGCAGAACGCCTTGCTCCCGGCGCCGGTGATCACGATGACCGCCACCGAGTCGTCCCGCTCGGCCACCCGCAGCGCGTCCTGGATCTCCTGGAAGGCGAGGAAGTTGAGGCTGTTGAGGGCTTTCGGGCGGTCGATCGCGATGATCGCCTGCCCCTCGCGCCGGGTGTAGGTGATCGTGCTCGCCTCGGCGGGTCGATCCTGCTGCGGTACGCGCGCCATCTAGCAACCCCTCGGCCAGACCGGACAGTTGTGAGCGTGTGACCAAAAAACATCGAGATCAGTGTTCAATTGTATTCACTATTGGCGCATCGGCAAGCCGTTTGACTGGTCCGGTCGCGTGATCCGGCCGCTCTCCCGGGGCGTCCGTCATCCCGCGCCGGGCCCGTGCGGGGATCCGGTGGGGTTCCACCTGGCGTGGCGGGTGCGGACCGGGCCGTGCCGGACGAGGTCCAGCCGCGGCGGCGGCCCGTCGGTGCGCCCCGTCCGCGGCGGCCGCGAACCCGCCGCGAACGGGTCCGGCCACATCGCGGCGGGACCCGCGTAGTCCTGCTCCGCTGCGGCGTGCAGCGTCCAGTGCGGGTCGTGCAGGTGCGGTCTGCCCAGGGCGCACAGGTCGGCCCGCCCGGCCAGCAGGATCGAGTTGACGTCGTCCCAGCTGGAGATCGCCCCCACCGCGATCACCGCGGGCCCGCCGTGCGGCCGGCCGACGGAGTTGCGGATCCGGTCGGCGAACGGGGTCTGGTAGCTCCGGCCGAACTCGGGGGCCTCCTCGCGCACCACCTGGCCGGTCGACACGTCGATGGCGTCGGCACCGCGCTCGGCGAACGCGCGAGCGATCTCGACCGAGGCGTCCGCGTCGACGCCGCCCGGATACCAGTCCGTCGCCGAGATCCGCACCGACATCGGCCGCTCCGCCGGCCACGCCTCGCGGACGGCGTCGAAGACCTCCAGCGGATAGCGCAACCGCCCGGCCAGGTCGCCGCCGTAGCGGTCGGTGCGCCGGTTCGACAGCGGGGAGACGAACGACGACAGCAGGTAGCCGTGCGCGACGTGCAGCTCCAGCAGGTCGAACCCGCAGCGGGCGGCGGCGCGGGCGGAGGCGGCGAACTCGTCCCGGATGTCGCGCAGCTCGTCCGTCGTCAGCTCGTGCGGCACCGCGTTCGCCGCGGAGTACGGGATCGCCGACGGCCCCACCACCGGCCACCCGCCGGTGTCGAGCGGCTCGTCGATCCCCTCCCACATCAACCGGGTGGAGCCCTTGCGCCCCGAGTGTCCCAATTGGACACCGATCCGGGCTCGGGTCGAGGAGTGGACGAAGTCGACCACCCGGCGCCACGCGGCCTCCTGCTCGGCGTTCCACAGGCCGGTGCACCCCGGCGTGATCCGCCCGGTCGGCGAGACGCACACCATCTCGGTCATCACCAGCCCCGCACCGCCGAGCGCCTTGCCACCCAGGTGCACGAGGTGGAAGTCCGACGGCACCCCGTCGCGCGCCGAGTAGACGTCCATCGCCGAGACGACGACCCGGTTCGGCAGCGCGAGACCACCGATCCGGACCGGAGTGAACATCGGCGGGACGGGATCGGCTCCGGCGCCGCAGAACCAGCGCTCGGCGCTCTCGATGAAGGCCGCGTCCCGCGTGCGCAGGTTGTCGTGGGTGACGCGGCGGCTGCGGGTGAGCAGGTTGAACGCGAACTGCTCCCGTTCCTGGCCGACGTAGCGGTCGATGTCCTCGAACCAGGCCTGGCTCGCCGCCGCCGCGCGCTGGGTGGAGGCGACCACGGGCCGCCGCTCCGCCTCGTACGCGGCGAGCGCGGTCCCGACGTCCGGTTGCTCGTGCAGGCACGCCGCCAGCGCGAGCGCGTCCTCCATCGCCAGCTTCGTGCCCGACCCGATGGAGAAGTGCGCGGTGTGCGCGGCGTCGCCGAGCAGCACCAGGTTGCCCGCGCGCCAGCGATCGGTGCGCAGAGTCCGGAACCGCGACCAGCGCGAGGCGTTCGCCAGCAGCGCTGCGCCGCCGAGCCGGTCCGCGAACAGCTCCCCGACGAGCTCGATCGACGCCAGGTCGCTCTCGCCGGGCTCCGGATCGCGGGCGCAGCGGTCGTGGAAGAGGCGCTGCCAGACCTGTTCCGAGGTCTCCGCCACGATCGTCGAGGCGCGGTCCGAGTAGGGGTAGCCGTGCAGCTGCACGACACCGCAGGGGGTCTCCGCGACGTCGAAGGTGAACGCGGGGAATACCCGGTCGGTGCCGAGCCACATGTACCGGCTGCTCCCGGTGGCGATGCGCGCGCCGAAGTCCCCGGCGCGCGCCGACCGGACCGCCGAGTTCACCCCGTCGGCCGCGACCACCAGGTCGTGCTCGGCCTGCAGCACCGCGACGTCCGGGCACCGGGTGCGGTAGTGCACGGTGATCCCGAGCTCCGCGCAGCGGCGCTGGAGCACCCCCAGCAGCTCCCGGCGGCCGATCGCGGCGAACCCGTGCCCGCCCGACGTGGACACGGTCCCCCGGTGGTGCACGTCGATGTCGTCCCAGCGCGCCATCCGCTCCGACATGGCGGCGAACACGGCCGGATCCGCCTGCTCGATCCCGCCGAGGGTCTCGTCGGAGAGCACGACGCCGAAGCCGAACGTGTCGTCCGCGGCGTTCTGCTCCCACACCGTGATGTCGTGCGGGCCGAGCTGCGCCAGCAGGGCGGCCAGGTAGAGGCCGCCCGGGCCGCCGCCCGCGATCGCGATCCGCATGCCCGCCACCTCAGACCGCCTCGCGGAGCGCGGACCGCTGCAGCTTCCCGGTGCTGCTGCGCGGCAGCGCGTCGACGAAGTGGATGCGGCGGGGGTACTTGTACGGGGCGATCAGGTTCTTCACGAACACCTGCAGCTCGGCTGCGGTGGCCGTGTCCCCCGGCCGGAGCACGACGTGGGCGGTGACGACGTGGCCGCGTTCCGCGTCCGGGGTGCCGACGACCGCGCAGTCGGCGACCGAGGGGTGCTGCTGGAGCGCCTGCTCCACCTCCGGCCCGGCCACGTTGTACCCGGCGGTGATGATCATGTCGTCGGAACGGGCCTGGAACCGGTACCGGCCGTCGGCATCGCGGACGTAGATGTCGCCGGTGCGGTTCCAGCCGTGCACGACGTACTCCCGCTGCCTGCGCCCGCCGAGGTAGCGGCAGCCGGTCGGCCCCCGCACCACGAGATGACCCGGCACGCCGTCGGGCACGCTGCGGCCGAGGTCGTCGACGACGTCGACCCGGTACCCGGGAACCGCCCGGCCGGTGGTCCCGGGCCTGCTGTCCGCGTCGGCGGCCGAGATGAACACGTGCAGCATCTCGGTCGATCCGATCCCGTCGATGAGGCGGATCCCGGTGGCCGCGTGGAAGCCGTGCCACACCGACGCGGGCAGCGGCTCACCCGCCGACACGCAGCGGCGCAGGCTCGCCAGCCGCTCGGGCCGGCCGTCGCCGGCGAGCGCGCGGTAGGCGGTGGGTGCGGTGAACAGCGCCGTGGCGCGGTGCGCGGCCACGTGCTCGGCGAGCTCCTCGGACGTGGCGCGTTCGAGCAGCAGCGCCGCGGCACCGGCCCGGAGCGGGAAGACCAGCAGCCCGCCCAGCCCGAACGTGAAGGCGTACGGCGGCGTCCCGGTCACCAGGTCGTCCGGGCGGAGCGCCACGACGTGGCGGGCGAAGGTGTCTGCGATCGCGAGCAGGTCGCGGTGGAAGTGCATCGTGACCTTCGGCTCGCCGGTCGTGCCGGACGTGCAGGCCAGCAGCGCGACGTCGTCGGCCGAGGTCGGCACGTCGTCGAACGGGCCCTGCCGGGCCGCGCGCACCGCGAGGTCGTCGGGGCCGTCACCGCCGAACGGCACGATCGGCATCCCGGTGATGCCCGCGGACGCCAGCGCGGCCGCGAAGCGGTGGTCGCACAGGGCCACCGCCGGGCAGGTCAGCCCGCCGATGGTGGCGAGTTCGCCGGGCCGGAGCATCGCCGCCGTCGTGACGGCGACCGCGCCCGCTTTGAGCACGCCGAGCCAGGCGGCCGCGAGCCACGGGGTGTTCGGCCCGTGCAGGACCACGCGGTTCCCCGGCACGACGCCGAGCTCCCGGGTCAGCGCGGCGGCCACGCCGGTGGCGCGGTCCCGCAGCTCGCCGTAGGTCCACGAGACGTGGCTCGGCTCCGGGGCGAGCAGGGCCCGGCGGTCCGGCCCGTACCGCGCGATCGTGGCGTCGAGCAGCTCCGAGCCCGCGTTCAGCCGCGCGGGGTAGTGCAGTTCCGGCAGCTCGAACAGCAGCTCCGGCCAGTCCTCCTCGGCGGGCAGCCGGTCCCGGCAGAAGGTGTCGATGTGCGCGGACGGGTTGAGGGACGACGTCGGCACCACGGCCAGGTCCTCCTCGCTCGCAGGTGACTACGGGTTCCGCGGCTCGGCGTCGAGCACGGCGATGCCTTGCAGTTCGACCAGGGCCGCGCGATCCCACAACCGGGTCACCCCGATCGCCGCGGTCGCCGGGTAGTGCGCGCCGACGTGCCGCCGCCAGACCGCTCCCACTTCGCGGCCTGCGGCCCGGTAGGCCTCGACGTCGACCAGGTAGATCGTCAGTTGGGCGAGGTCGTCCGGGGTGCCGCCCGCGGCGCGCAGCGCCGCCACCAGGTTGGCCAGCGCGCGGTCGAACTGGTCGAGGACACCGGAGTCGGCGATGCGCCCCTCGGCGTCGGTCCCGGTCTGCCCGGCCAGCAGCACCATCCGGCCCTCGGCGACGACGGCGTGGCTGAACCCGGAGGGCCGGGCCAGCTCGGGGGGATTCACGCGGTCCATCACGAGTGCACCCCGCCGCCGTCGACGACGATGCCCTGGCCGTTGATCGCACCGCTGGCGACGCAGACGGCCACGACGTCGGCGACCTCCTCGGCGGTGATGAGCCGGCCGATCGGTTGCTTGGCGGCCAGGACCGCCCGGGCCGCCGCGAGGTCGCGGCCGGTGCGGGCGCTGATCGCGGCCACCGTGGCGTCGGTCATGGGCGTGTCCACGTACCCGGGGCACACGGCGTTGACGGTGACGCCCGTCCCGGCCAGCTCCGCCGCCGCGCTGCGCACCAGCCCCAGCACCCCGTGCTTGCTGGCGGAGTAGGCGCTGACGTAGCGCTCGCCGCGCCGGGCGGCCACCGAGGCGATCGACACCACCCGGCCCCACCCCGCGTCGGCCATCGCCGGGGTAGCCCGGCGCAGCAGGCGGAACGGGGCCGTCAGGTTCAGCGCGAGCATCTGCTCCCACTGCTCATCAGTGGTCGACGCCAACGGAGCGGACGTGCCGGCCCCGGCCGCGAGCACCAGGACCTCGACGTGCCCCCACCGGGATTCGACCGCGGTGCACGCGGTTTCCGCGGCATCCGGGGAGGTCAGGTCCAGCGGCAGGGTGAGGGTCGGCCCCGGCAGCTCGGCGGCGACCGCCTCCAGCTCCGAGGCGGTGCGGGCGGCCAAGGCGACCCGGTTCCCCGCGGCACCGAGCCGCCGCGCCACCGCAGCCCCGATCCCGCGCCCCGCCCCCGAGACGAGGCAGGTCCGTGGCTTTAGCCGATTGGTCATGATTTGAAGGTAGAACTGGTCAATAGTTCATGTCTAGTCTCCGATCGGGAACAAGTGATCCATCGACATCGGTCCACCTTCGCCGTCGTCGGCGTTGAAGACGATGCGGCCGCGCTGCTGGTCCGCTTGCTCGTCTCGGACGTAGGTGAGCAAACGGCCGTCTTCGACACCGCCGCGGCCCACGTTCAGCGCCTCGACGGGCGCCCGCTCGGACGGGATGCGCTGCCCCGGAGTCAGATCCCCGGAGAGCAGGTATCCCAGCAGTTCGCCGGCCGGTCACCCGGGGTTCGACTTCGTCCTCATCGACACCGAACACGGCCTCGCCGACAGCTCGGAACTGGAACACCACCTCCGGGCGGCGGACGCAGCCGGCATCGCCGCACTGGTCCGCGTCGGCAGCAACGATCCACTGTGGACTCTACGTGTCCTCGACGCGGGTGCGACCGGAATCGTCGTGCCGCACATCTCGACGGAGGCCGAAGCGCACGCCGCCGCCTCCGCGGCGCACTACCCGCCCCGCGGAACGCGCGGACCGGCGCTGAGCGCCCGGGCCGGACGCTCGGGAACCGTTTCCATGCAACGACATCTGGCCGATGCGGCGCGAGGAACCGTCGTCGTCGCGCAGGCCGAGGACACCGAATCCGTCGACAACATCGGCGCCATCACGGCAACCGGGGATCTCAACGCCGTCTGGATCGGACCCAGCGACCTGCCCATGTCGCTCGGCAGGCCCGGCGAAATGGACCGCCCCGAGGTGGTCGCGGCCATCGACGAGATCGTCGAAGGCGTCCTGTCCTCGCCCGCATGCCGCCTCGCGGTCCTGGTCGACGACGTCGAGGACGCTGATCGGTGGCGCGCCCGCGGAGCCACCATGCTGCTGTTCAACCACACCACGATCCTGCAAGCAGGGCATGCGCCACATCGCGGAAGGATTCCGCCGGCTCCAGGGGTGACACTCCCCATTTCGATTGAGCGGAACCGGGGTGCGGTGTTCACGTCGACCGCCTGTCCGATGTTGCCGCTACCTCGCAGCGGCAACATCGGGACAGGGATGACGGTCGGCGGTGCGAGCCGCTTCGGCCGCGGCCTTGAGCTCTTCCACGCCTCCCTTCGCCGAAGACGTGCCGCAAGAACCACGACGCAAGCTGACGGGCTGAGTAGTTCGTTCAGAACGGCCCGCGCAGGATGGAACCTCGCTGCCTGTCTCTGAACCTGCTCGGCGGGTCGTGTCGGTTTCCTGCGAGCGGCGAAGCCGCTGAGGTTCCGCTACCCGAGCACTACGCGGCAGCAGCAGCGAGACAGGCGGTCAGCGGCTCCGGCGCTGACCCGGCGACGATCGAAAGATCGTGACGATCAGTGGTGTCACCAGGGGATGTGCTCGTCGGCCGATCCCGACATGTCGCCGCGGAACTCCCCGGTAGGGCCGCTGTCGCGGGACAGCGCCAGCCGGACGGGGACTTCGGCGCCCTGCTCAGGAGTGAGCACGCCCCGGCTGAACGGCGATGGCGCGTTCAGATCGGTCGCGACCAGCCCAGGGTTGACCGAGTTCACCCGGATCCCGCTGTCCCGCAACGCGTTCGCGTACACCAGGGTGATCGCGTTCAACGCGGCCTTGGACGAGCTGTAGGTCAGCAGCCCCCGAGTGGAGATCGGGTTCTGCGAGTCGCTGAGCAGCGCCAGCGAACCGAGCGGGCTGGACAGGTTCACCACGCGCCCTGCCGCGGAGCGGCTCAGCAACGGCAGGCACGCCTGGGTCACCGCGACCACGCCGAAGACGTTCACCTCGAAGGTCCGGCGCATCTGCTCGGCCGTGATCCCGGTGACCGGTACGCCCCACTCCGACACGACTCCGGCGTTGTTGACCAGCACGTCGAGCCGCCCGGCCGCCTCGCCGACGTGCTCGGCCGCCGCGTTCACCTGCGCCTGATCGGTCACGTCCAACTGCACGAACCGCACGTCGGAGCCGTCCTCGCGCAGCTCCGCGGCGGCCCGTTCGCCTCGCTCGGCGTCGCGGGCACCGAGGAACACCGTCATGCCCGCCCGCGCCAAGCGGTGCGCGATCTGCCGCCCGATTCCCTTGTTGGCGCCGGTGATGAGCGCGATCTCGCCGTTGTCGACCGCCGATTCCATGGGGAGTCCTTTCAGAATGGCCTGCGTGGCGGGTCAGGGCCGGACCTCGGCGGCTTCCTCGCTGCGGGACGACCTCCCGGAGCACTAGTAGTTGCCGAGCCCGCCGCACACATTCAACGCCTGTGCGGTGACCGCCGCCGCGCGGTCGCTGACCAGGTACTGGACCATGGCCGCGACCTCGTCCGGTTCGACGTACCGGCGCATCGGCACCCTCGTGGTGATGCGCTCGAACGCCTCATCGGTCGACACGCCCCAGATCCCCGCGTAGTGCTCGCGCACCCGTGCGGCCATCGGCGTCTCCACGAAACCGGGGCACACGGCATTCACCGTGACCCCGGTGGCCGCCAGTTCCAAGCCGAGCGCCTTGCTGAACCCGACCACGCCGTGCTTCGAGGCGGAGTACGGCGCCGCGTGCACGACCCCCTGCTTGCCGCCGGTGGAGGCGATGTTGATGACCCGTCCCCACGTCTTGTCGCGCATCCCGCCGGTGGTGAGCACCGCCTTCGTCATCAAGAACACGCTGTGCAGGTTGGTGGCGATCACGTCGAACCACAGTTCGTCGGAGATCTCGGCCGTGGTGCCGCCGCCGCTGCGTCCGGCGTTGTTCACGAGCACGTCGATCTCGCCGAACCGCTCGGTGGCCGCGGTGACGAACCGGTGCACCTGCTCGGGATTCGATACGTCGCACGTGGTGCCGTCGACTTCGAGGCCGGCGTCGCGAAGCTTCTCGACGGTTGCCGCGACCTCGTCGGCGGCGCGGGCGCAGAGGAACACCCGGCACCCATCGGCGGCCAAGTGCTCGGTGATGGCCAGGCCCATCCCGCTGGTCGCGCCCGTGACGATCGCTATCGGACGGCTCGGTGACATCGGCTCCCCCTTCGAGCGGTTTCCGGGATGGTCGCCGGGTCCGCTCGAAGACCGGTCGAACAGTCCTCGATCCAGCGCGGCCCGTCCCGGATTCGAGCCAGGCGCGATCAGCGGACGGCAGTGTCGGCGCGATACCGCGTACCGGAGGAGAAACCATGCCGATCGACCAGCCGACCGCCGAGACCTACGCGGAAGTGCAGCACTTCTACGCCCGCCAGATGCAGTTCATGGATGAGCGCGATTTTGCCGCGTTCGCCGCGACTTTCATCCCCGCCGGGGAGTTCAGCCACACCCCTGGACAGACGGCTCACGGACGGGCGCAGATCGTCGACGAGTTGCAGCGCTTCCACCGCCGCTTCGACGACGATCCGGTGATCCGCAGGCACTGGTTCGACATGATCGTGCTCGACGAGCTCGGCAGGGGAGAGCTCGGCGCCCGGTTCTACGCCTACGTGGTCGACACGCGGCCCGGCGCCACCGCGCCGCGACTCGGCCCGAGCTGCACGGTGTCCGACGTGCTGGTGCGCACCGATGGAGGACTGCTCAACAAGTCGCGTCACGTCCGCCAGGACCGACTGCGCTTCGAGTGAGCCGGTTCGCGTAGCGGGCCGGGTAGCAGGACCTGTGCGGCTTCCCCGCTGTGCCTCCGAGAAGTCGCCGTCCTCGCGAGGAAGCCGCTGCGCACCCGCCGGTGGTCGGCCTGCTCACGCTCGGTCACTGCTCGACGGCATCGCCGACAACGCAATGATCAGGAGAGCAGGGGCTCATCCCGAACCTCAGGGTCGCTCCGCGATGGCCGCCATCGTCGTACGGCTGTTGCGCCGCAGCGCATCCCTGACCCGCCGGCCGGTCTCGGCGGCCGACGAGCCGTCCACGACGGCGGCCGGCCCCAGCACGATCGTGTGCCGCGAGGTCAGCAACGTGCCGGCCGCGACCGGCTCGAAGCTCCACAGCCCGCTGTGGCCGGTCAACATCATCGGCGGGCGGAGCTGCTTGTACGCGATCCACTCGGCCGGTTCGCACACCCGCACCGAGCGCGTCTCGTGCCGCGCACCGTCGCCGGTCTCGGTCGCCATCCGGAGGTCCTGGATGCCGGGCTCGTCCTCACCCAACCGCACGCTGCGGACGTGCGGCAGCAGTTCGGCCCACCGGTCGGCTCGCGCGATGAACTCGTACGCCCGGTCCACCGGCACGGGCAGTTCCACGTCGTCGGTGAACGACAGCACGACGTCGCCCACCGGTAGCCCGAGTTCGGCGACCCGCGCCAGGTCGGACAATTCCCGAGGGCTGTTCCGGCGCAACGCGGCGGTGATCGTCCGCACCGCTTCCGGGGAGTCGTCGACCGCGGTGAAGGTGTGCCGCAACGACACCTCGGTCCGGCCTCCGGGCAGCTCTCGCAGCGACCACTCACCGCTCATCGTGCGCACCGGCGCGCTGCTGCGTTCCTGCGCGAACGCGATCCGCAACTCGTCCGGGTCGAGTTCCCGCCGAGAGGTCCAGCTCGCGACCTTCTCGTTCACCAGCGCCCAGATCTCGAAGCGTTCGGAGCGTTCGGAACGTTCCAGATGCCGCACGTGCACGCTGGGGCCGAAGAGAGCGGGCCACGCGGTGACATCCGCGAGCAGTTCGTAGAGCACCCGCGGCGGCGCGTCGACGATGCGGGTGTGCTCGGTGTCGTGAACGTTCTTGGGGCGCACGCTCGACTCCTCTGCGAGGACGGGAATTCGATGTGCGCCCCAGGTTCGCGGTGCGGTCTAGAAGAACGGTGGGGTCCGGATCGGGCGGCCCGGACCCCACCGGTGTGCCTCGCCGGCCGCGGAGCGCCGCAGCGGGACCCTCAGCAGGTGCGCACCGACATGGAGTGCCGGAACACGTCGGCCGGGTCCCAGCGCGCCTTGATCCGCTGCAACCGCGGGTAATTCCCGCCGAAGTAGAACGAGTGCCAAGGCAGCCCGGTGCGGTTGAACGCCGGGTCGAGCACGTCCGGATCGGGCGCGTTGATGTTGCAGCCCTCGTAGCGTTCGCCCGGTACCGGATACCCGCCGGTCGCGGCGAACGTCCGGTGGTAGAACTCGCGCACCCAGCCCAGGTGCTGGTCGTCCTGCGCCTCGTCGACCCAGAAGCTCTCGAAGATCGCGACCAACGCGGAACGGCGTTGCACCAGGGCGGTGTCACCGGGCGCGGGCTCGTTCATCCGGCCGCCCGCCATCGCCCCGAGCTGCAACATCGAGCTGCCCGGCATCGAGTTGGCGTAGTCCGGGCGCGTCAGCGACTCGTAGATCACGTCGAGCTGCTCGTCGGTGAACGGCTTGCGCAGGAAGGCGTGCTTGGTCGAGCCGCGCAGCGTCGCGTTCGTCATGACGGTCGGGTTGCTGGTGTCGAGGGTTTCGGTGGAGGCCATCCACGGCAGCCGGCGTCGCGGGAACGGGCCCTCGATGCCGGTTCCCGCGGTGACCGCCGAGAGGTACTCGTCCAGCAGCTCGTCCGCGTTCGGGACCGTCGCGTCGACCTGCGTGAGCATGCCGATGGCCCCGCTGGAGACGTGCTGCGCGAACAGCAGACCGCACAACGCCTCGCCGGGATCACCCGGTTCGCTGTGGTCGACGTACCACTGGCACTGGTTGCGCAGCAGGTTCGCGAACCCGGTCCGGTCGAGCTGATCCCACCCGGCGAACACGGTGCTGATCAGCACTTCGCGCGGCGGCCGGGGCAGCTGTTCTCCCGGATCGGAGCCGGTGGCGTCCGGCTTGCGGAACCAGAACTTGGTGATGATGCCGAAGCTCCCGCCGCCGCCACCGGTGCACGCCCACCACAGATCGCCGAGCGCACCGGAGTCCGAGCGCGACGCGACGACCGTGCGCACCGTGCACCCGTCGGTCACGACGACTTCCACCGCTTCGATCTGGTCGCACACGTACCCGTGCTGCCGGGACAGCAACCCGTGCCCGCCGCCGGTGGCGTGCCCGGCGATGCCCACCGTCGGGCACACCCCGCCGGGCAGCGTCACGCCCCAGCCGCGGAACAAGACCTCGTAGATCTCGCCGAGCTGAGCCCCGCTCTGCACGGCGAACGCCCGCCGTCGCGGGTCGTAGCCGATCTCCCGCATCAACGACAGGTCGATGATCAGCTCTGTCTCCGCGTTGTAGACGAAGTCGGCGTAGGAGTGCCCCCCGCTGCGCACTGAAAGGCGCTTGCCGGTGCGCACCGCTTCGCGCACCGCGTCCGCGACCTGCTCGGTGCTGCCGACCAGCCGCACCGAATCCGGCCGTGCGTGCCAGCGCCGGTTGAACCCGACGACGAGTTCCGCGTACCGCGGGTCGTCCGGACCGACCGTCGTCGGGCCGAATCCCGCCCGGTGCGGCGGAGGACCGCCGTCGGCCGAGCGGCGATCGGCTTCTTCCCCCAGGAAGACCATGGTGAACCCCTCCATCTTTCAGGTCCGCGTCGCGGACCACTGGACATGCGCGGCGAAGTGCGCCGCAGGTCATGAGCAACCGAGACCCCGGATTCGGAGCCACCGCCGAAGTGTCCGAAGTGGATGGTCTCGGTTCCGCGGAGCGGCGCGCGTTCCCGCGCCGTTCCGGAGTCCGGTGCGCGGCCGACCGCGGCACCGGACGGTCATCGGGCCGGGCGGAGCCGAACGCGCCGGGCTCGGGTGCCGCACCCGGTCGCGCCGCGGTGAACCGCACTGCGCCGCCGCGGCTCCCGTGCGGTTCTCGAGCGATCTGCGAACGTGCTACCGGACACTGCCCGCGCAGAACAACGGACGAGCGGACCCGCCATGGCGGAACCACGCTCCCCGGTGCCGCGCTCGGCGCTCGGCCGGTCCCCGTTGCAGCGCGCACCCCACCCCGGCCAGGAGGTTGCCCGGATGACCAGACTCGTCGATCTCAGCGTCCGCACGCGGAATTGCCCTAGCGAAGCCACCCCGGTGCGGATCGAACCTCTCGGGCACGCGGACGCGGCCGCGGTGCTCGGACTCGCCGCGAGCGACTTCCCGGACGGGCTCGCGATCTCCAACGAGACCGTCACCTTGACCACGCACACCGGAACGCACATGGACGCCCCGCTGCACTACGGGCCGGTCAGCGGCGGTGCACCGGCGAAGAGCATCGACCAGGTCCCGCTGGAGTGGTGCTTCGGGCCGGGCGTGCGCCTCGACCTGCGGCACGTCCCCCCTGGCGACGGGATCACCGTCGAGCAGGTCCGCGAAGCGCTGTCGGCGTGCGGTCATCGGCTCCGAGCCGGTGACATCGTGTTGCTGTGGACCGGCGCGGACGCCCTGTGGGGCACGCCGGAGTACCTGACCGAGTACCCCGGTCTCACCGGCGCCGCCACCGCTTACCTGGTGGAGCGCGGTGTCCGGGTGATCGGCATCGACGCGTGGGGTGTGGACCGGCCGATGCGCTCGATGATCGCCGATTACCGCCGCACCGGGGACAACGGCTGGCTCTGGCCCGCGCACCTGTACGGCCGCGAGCACGAGTACGCGCAGTTGGAGAAGCTCGCCAACCTGGGCGAGCTGCCCGCCCCGACCGGTTTTTCGGTGGCCTGCTTCCCAGTCGCGATCGCGGGCGCCGGCGCGGGCTGGACGCGGGTCGTCGCCTTGCTCGGGTGAGCGTGCGCGGCGCATCCGTGGCACGCCGGGCCTCATTGCGGGGACACCGGGGTGCCGCCCCGCCGCGCACCTCGGCGCGCGGCGCCGAGGTCGAGCAGTTCGTGCTGCAGTCGTTGGAGTTCGGGCGCGGGTTCGACGCCGAGCTCGGTGTCGAGGACCTGCCACAGCCTGCGGTAGCTCTGCAGCGCCTCCGCGCGCCGGCCGCACTTGTGCAGCGCTTTGATGAGTTGCGCGTGCAGGCTTTCGTTCAACGGGTTCTGCGCGACGAGCATGCGCAGTTGCGGGACGAGCTCCTGGTGCCTGCCGAGCCGCTGCCCGGCCTCGATGTGCAATTCGGTCGCGGAGAACCGCAACTCGTCGAGGTAGGTGATCGCGGCATCCAGCACGGCGCCGGTCATCATTCCGGCCAGCATTGGACCGCGCCAGAGCCGGAACGCCTGCTCGACGAATTCCAATGCCCGGTCCGGACGAGCGTCCTCGAGCGCTTTCCTGGCCTGCTGCACGTGCAGTTCGAACCGGTTGAGATCGATCGCGTCCGGGGCGGCTTGGATGGTGTATCCGCACGGCCTGGTGATGAGCAGGTTCGAATCGATCCCCATGCTCGTGAACATCTTGCGCGCGTGGTAGACGTAGGTCTGCAACGTGGTCAGCGCGCTTCGCGGGACCTTTTCCCCCCAGATCTCGGCTATCAGCGTGCCGGTGCTGACCGTCTCGCCGTTGTGCGCCAGCAGCACCCCGAGCAACTGGCTTATCTTGGATCGGGTCAGCAGGTAGGAACGCCCGTCATCAGCCACCATCTCGAATCGTCCGAGCAGGTTGAACTCCATTTTTCCCCCAGCGGTCGTGCTCCCCCGGTGCTGTGCGCGTCGGATTCCCGCATTGTCGGGAGTTTCGGCGCGGTGAGAGGCAGGGCTGCTCGTGGCTCCCTGCCGTCGATTCGGGTCTAACGGTTACCGTGGACGTCGTGCATGATGAAGTGGTCCGTCGAGGTTAGTACCCCAGGTATCGACTTAACGGAGAGTATCCGGACATGAAGATCGCCTGCCACCAAAGTGACTGTGATTAACATCACGGCACAATGTGGTCGTTTTGCTGTGTCCGGGTGACGTTGGTTCGGTAACTGCGGCGATTCGCTCCTCCTTCGGGTAGTGGAAATTGTTCGAACGGTTAGTGCCGGGTATGCGGTGATGTCGTGAAACTGGTCATGTGGGTTGAAATCGGTTGTCGGCGCATCCGCCGGCGGTCGTGACTCGATAGTGCATCCGGAAGGAATATTCATGTCCGACATTTCCGTTTCCGTCGTCATCGCTTTCCACAGCGGATACGGGCACACGGCCAGGATGGCCGAGGCGGTCCGGGACGGTGCCGCCTCCGTGCCAGGGGTCGGTGTCGAGCTGCTGCCGCTGGACGCGCTGAGCGAGCAGGACTGGGCTCGGCTGGACGGCGCGGACGCCATCGTGTTCGGCTCACCGACCTACATGGGTTCGGCGAGTCCCGCGTTCCACGCCTTCGCCCACGACAGCAGCGGCCGTTGGTACGGGCAGGCGTGGAAGGACAAGGTCGCCGCCGGATTCACCGTGTCCAGCGGGATGAGCGGGGACAAGCTGCACACCCTGCACTACTTCACGGTCCTCGCGGCGCAGCACGGCATGCACTGGGTGAACCTGGACCTGCTGCCCGGTTCGGACGACAGCGACCTGAACCGGCTCGGCGGCTGGCTCGGTGCGATGGGCCGGTGCCCTGCGAACGACGGCCCGGAGCTGATGAACAAGGCCGACCTGCTGACCGGGGCGCACTTGGGCCAGCGCGTCGCCGAGCACACCCTGTTGCTCAAGCGCGCCGAACAGGCGGCGTGACGCCTCGGGACGCGGAATCCGGTTGCGGCGTCCGTTCGGAACGGCCTGCGGGCGGGGCGCGCAGCGGTACCTCGGCGGGTACCTCGCGGCGACCCTGTCCGGGTGTGCCGGCACTTTTCCGAGCGGCTCCGGGATGAGGGAAGATGCCGGCCTCGCGAGGAAGTGGCTGAGGGCCTGCCGGCGATGAGCTGGTCGCTGCTCGGCGGCTCCGGTCGCTGACGAGGCACTGAACAAGAGCCGTCCGCGAGGACTCCTGGGCGGCGTCGTGCGGCGGGCCCTCGCCGGGATCACCGGTGACGGCCCGCCGCACGTGCGTCAGCCCGCAGCCGGCCGCCAGCGCAGCACGCCGCGCCCGGCAGGGCCGCCGGCGTCGGCGGCCGAACCGGACAACACCAGCAGTTCCCCCGCGAACGACAGCTCCCGCACCTGGGTGCTGCCGATCAGGTAGCGGTGCGAGCTGACTTCGATCCGATGGTGCACCTGGAGCCCTGCCAGCCGCCACGTGCCCGCGTAGCCCATGAAGCGGGTGCGCGGATCACCCTGCGCGGCAACGGGTTCAGCGGTGGACATCATGCTCACCGAGACGTGCCGGTCCGCGCCGTAGATCAGTAATCCCCGCGGTTCCGGGCCGAGCGGCCCGTCGACCGGCGCGCCGTCGGAACCCACGACGTGGAACGACTCCAGGGACCACGTGCCGATCAGGTCGCGTGGGTCGATGGCGGCCACGGTCAGATCCCCAGCAGCCGATAGGAGTACGCGGTCGCGGCGGCCTCGGTCCGCAATCCCTGGTGGCTCGCCACCGAGTTCACGTCCCGCCAGAACCGCTGCACCGGGTGGGCGGTGGACTGTCCGGACGTGCCGCACCGCTGGAACAGCCCGTCCACCACGCGGACCAGGTCCGCGGTCGCCACCGCGCAGTCCCGCCAGCTGCGCATCGTCTGCAACTCGGTGATCTCCGGCCCGAGGTCCGCGGTCGAAGCGGCGCGCTCCAGCAGCAGTTCGGCCGCGTCCGTGCGGGCCGTGCACTCGGCCAGCTCCACGTCGTAGCCGACGCGGTGGAACGACGGCATTCCCGGCAGCGGTACCACCGGATTCTCGGCCGCTGCCCGGATCTTCGGCGTGACGTGCTGGAGCCACGCCGCCAGCGCGCCCTGGGCAGCGCCCAGCACCGGTGTCGCGAACATCATCGTCGTCGCCTGCATCGGTATCCGGTGGCACGGCGCGTTCGAATCCGCTCGCCCGGCGAACAGATCCGCTCTGGTGACGGTGCGGGCCGCGGGGATCAGCGCTTCCGCGACGACGACGGTGTGGCTGCCGGTCGCGGCCATCCCGACGTTGTGCCAGGTGTCCTCGATCCGCAGTGCGGCGCGCGGTACCGCGAACACCCGGGGGTGCTCGCCGCCGTCCTCGTCGACCAGCGCCGCCAGCAAAGCCCAGTCCGCGTAGTCGATCGCGCTGATGAACGGCCACCGTCCGGACAACCGGTAGCCGCCGGCCACCGGCTCGGCGCGGCCGCCCGGAGTGAGCGCGGCGACCAGGAACGCGTCCGGGCCGTCCGCCCAGAGTTCGTGCCTGCCCGCGGCCGGGAGGTGCGCGGCCATCCGGCCGACGTGCGAGGTCAGCGACGCGCACCAGGCGGTGGCGGTGCAGCCCGAGCCGACGGCTGCGACCGCCCGGTTCAGCTCCAGGAACGTTCCCTCATCGCCGCCGCAGGACGCCGGGACGAAGTGCCGGGCGAAACCGGCTGCGACCAGCCCGCGCACGACCTCGGGATCCAGCCGCCGATCCCGCTCGGCACGCGGCGCGGCCGCCGCGGCAGCCGCACCGACCTGCTGTGCGGCGGTGATGAAGGCGGTGCGCGTGTGCTCCATCCGGTTTCGCTCCCCACTCGTCGAAACAGCCGCCCGGCCGGGCGGGCCGGGCGGCCACGATCGCCGCACCGGTTCGAAGTTCGCTCGACCGTCGCTGGAACGGCTCCGCCGCGAGCGGAGTTCGAGCGAGCCTCGAACCGGCGAGCCGACGCTCGACACGTCCCAGCGGCGCCTGCCGCACCGGGCCGCAGCGCCCGTTCCCACATCGGAGAGGAGCCCTCCGGATGAGCCACGCAGAGTTCCGGCGGATGCCGGGCGGTGTCCGGTGAGACGGGTCGCGATCACCGGCATCGGCATCCGCGCTCCCGGCGGAACGGGAGTGACTAAGTTCTGGGAACTGCTGACCGCGGGCCGGACCGCGACCCGGCGGATCAGCCTGTTCGACCCGGCGCCCTTCCGGTCTCAAGTGGCGGCCGAAACCGGGTTCGACCCGGTGGCGGAAGGACTGTCGCCGCGTGAGGTGCGCCGGATGGACCGGGCCACGCAGCTGGCGGTGGTGTGCGCGCGGGAAGCCGCGGCCGACGGCGGTTTCGTGCCGGGCGACGTCGATCCCGGCCGCGTCGGGGTGTCGGTGGGCAGCGCGGTCGCTGCGGCGACCAGCCTGGAGCAGGAGTACCTGGTGCTCTCCGACAGCGGGCGGAACTGGCTGGTCGATCCGATGAGCGTGAGCCCGCACATGTTCGACTACCTGGTACCGAGCGTGCTGCCGGCCGAGGTGGCGTGGACCGTCGCAGCGGAGGGACCGGTGACCATGCTGTCCAACGGCTGCACCTCCGGTATCGACGCCGTCGGTCACGGCGCCCGTGTGATCCGCGAGGGCGACGCCGACGTGGTGCTCGCCGGAGCGGCCGACGCTCCGATCACCCCGATCGTCGTCGCCTGCTTCGACGCGATCAAGGCGACCACCCCGCGCAACGACGAACCGGAAGGCGCCTCCCGGCCCTTCGACGGCTCCCGCAACGGGTTCGTGCTCGCCGAAGGCGCGGCCATGTTCGTGCTGGAGGACTTCGACCACGCCGAGCGCCGCGGTGCCCACGTCTACGCCGAGATCTCCGGTTATGCCGCGCGGTGCAACGCATTCCACATGACCGGGCTCAAGAGCGACGGGCGGGAGATGGCGGAGGCGATCCGGGTCGCGATGGACGAGGCCCGCATCGCTCCGGAGGACATCGGCTACGTGAACGCGCACGGTTCCGGCACGAAGCAGAACGACCGGCACGAAACCGCCGCCTACAAGCGCAGCCTCGGGGAGCACGCGCGGAAGGTGCCGATCAGTTCCATCAAGTCGATGGTCGGCCACTCGCTCGGCGCCATCGGCTCCATCGAGATCGCGGCGTGCGCGCTGGCGATCGAGCGCGACATCATCCCGCCGACGGCGAACCTGTACGACCCGGATCCGGACTGCGACCTCGACTACGTTCCGCTGCTGCCCAGGGAAGTGCGGCTGCGCGAGGTGCTGACCGTGGGCAGCGGGTTCGGCGGGTTCCAGAGCGCGATGTTGCTGCGCAGGCCGGGGGCCGCGAGGTGAACGGGGTGTACGTCACCGGCATCGGCCTGCTCGCGCCGAACGGGATCGGGTTGGAAGAGCATTGGCGCGCGACGTTGAACGGGCGGACCGGGATCGGCGAGCTCACCAGGTTCGACACGTCCGGTTACCCGATACGGCTGGCGGGGCAGATCGACGAGTTCGATCCGGCCGAACACCTGCCGGGGCGACTGCTGCCGCAGACCGACGTCTCCACCCGCTACGCGCTGGTCGCCGCGGACTGGGCGTTGGGCGGCGCCGAGCTGGCACGGGACGACTACGCCGACTACGAGATGGGCGTGATCACCGCCAACGCGGCGGGCGGCTTCGAGTTCACCCACCGGGAGTTCAAGAAGCTGTGGTCGGACGGTCCTGCCGCGGTGAGCGTCTACGAGTCGTTCGCCTGGTTCTACGCGGTGAACACCGGCCAGATCTCGATCCGGCACGGAATGCGCGGTCCGGGCAGCGCGGTGGTCGCCGAACAGGCCGGTGGCCTCGACGCGATCGGGCACGCGCGGCGCGCGGTCCTGCGCGGCACGCCACTGGTGCTCACCGGCGGGGTCGATTCGGCGTTCGATCCGTGGGGCTGGGCTTCCCAGATCGCGGGCGGGCGGCTGTCGCCCTCGACATCCCCGGAGCACGCCTACGCGCCGTTCAGCGCTACGGCGAACGGTTGTGTGCCGGGAGAGGGCGGGGCGGTGCTCGTCTTCGAATCCGCCGAGACCGCGCTGCGGCGCGGCGCGCCGCGGATCTACGGCGAGATCGCCGGGCACGGGTGCACCTTCGACCCGCCGCCCGGAGTGCCGCGCCCGCCAGGGTTGCGGCGGGCAGCGGAGCTGGCGCTCGCGGATGCCGGCGTGGAACCCGAGCAGGTCGACGTCGTATTCGCCGACGCGGCCGGGACACCGGAGCTGGACCGCGCGGAGGCCGCCGCCATCGCCGAACTGTTCGGACCGTTCGAAGTTCCGGTGACCGCGCCGAAGGCGTTGATCGGACGGCTGTACTCCGGTGCGGGCCCGGTCGACGTGGCCACCGCCTTGATGTCCATCGCGGAAGGCGTGGTGCCGCCGACCGCGACCGCCGTGCAGCCGCCCGCCGACTACGCCATCGACCTGGTCCGCGGCGAACCGAGGCACGGGCCGATCCGGACCGCCCTCGTGCTCGCCAGGGGCAAGTGGGGTTTCAACGCCGCCGTCGTGGTGCGCGCGGCACCCGGCCGACCGTCCGACCTACCGAGGAGCTGATCATGCGGATGACCATCGACGACCTGCGCCGAGTGCTGGCCGAGTGCGCGGGCGAGAACGACGGGGAACTCTCCGGCGACATGCGGGGCCGGGGCTTCGACGAGCTCGGGTACGACTCGTTGGCCCTGATGGAGACCGCGGCGCGCATCGCCGCCGAGTACGGGGTGCGGCTCAGCGACGACGACGTCGCGGGACTGCGAACTCCCGACGACCTGCTGGACGCGGTCAACCGCGCACCCGCGTCGAGCTGACCGAGGACGCGCGGATGTCCGACGAACTCAAGGACGTGCTAGCCCGCTATGCCAGCGGTGTCGCGATCCTCACCACGCGCGACGAGACCGGGCAGCCCCACGGGATGACGGTGAGCTCGTTCTGCCCGGTCTCGCTGGAACCGCCGCTGGTGCTGGTGTGCGTGGCGAAATCCGCGAAGTCCTTCCCGGTGTTCTCCCGCACCCGCGACTTCGCGGTGAGCGTGTTGCGCGACCAGCACGTCGAGGTGGCGCGGAGGTTCGCCACCAGCGGGGCGCGGAAGTTCGCCGCGGGCGGCTTCGTGCGCTCCGAACACGGGGGAGTGGTGCTCGACGGTGCACTGGCGGCGGTCGAATGCCGGTTGGAGCGCAGCCACGACGCGGGGGACCACCTGATCCTCGTCGGAGCCGTGGTCGGTCACGAACTCCTGCACGACGGTGTGCCGGTCGTCTACTACGACCGTGGTTTCTCCGCGCTGCGCACGATATGACCCGCCCGAATCCTGGACTTGGAGGTGACGGCACGTTGTCCGGCCCACCCGTTTCCGACGAGGAGCTGTCCGCGCACCTGGCGGAGGCCGACGTCCCCGCGTTGATGATGACGCTCGCGCACCTCACCGGCGATCCGTCCGTGCTGGAGCCCGCGGCGCTCGCGCCGGGCTGGCTGTTCTCCGAACAGGGCGGCCTGTCCGCGGCGCAGCAGGAGGCGGCTCGGGAGGTGGCGTTCGACCAGCTCACCCGGCTGCGGTCGGAGGGCGGCTGGCGTTGGCCCGACCCACCGGATTTCCCGCTGCTGCGGGAGATCGCGGGCTGGGCGCTGGGTGGCGACGTCGACGAACTGCTGCCGCTGCTGGCCGAGGAGATCATCGCGCCGGGCGCCGATCCGCGGTCTCCGGACTGGACCGCGCCGCGGCTCGCACCGGAGCGGGAATTCCACGTCGCCGTGATCGGCGCCGGGTTCAGCGGCCTGCTGGCCGGCTACCGGCTGGCTCAGGCGGACATCCCGTTCGTGATCTACGAGAGCGCGACCGAGCTCGGCGGGACGTGGGCGCACAACACCTACCCGGGCTGCCGCACCGACGTGGCGAGCCACCTCTACAACTATTCGTTCGCGCCCCGCTCGGACTGGCCGGAGCACTTCTGCCGCCGCGAGGTGGTGCAGGACTACCTGCGCGAGTTCGCCGCGAGCACCGGCGTGGCCGGGCGGATCCGGTTCGGCACCGAGGTCACCGAGTTGCGCTGGGACGAAGCCGAACACGAGTGGCGAGTGCAACTGCGCGAAGGCGGAACGGCGCGGCACCACGCGGTGATCAGCGCGGTCGGGCAGCTCAACCGACCCCACGTGCCGGACATTCCTGGGCGGGACGGCTTCGCGGGCACCAGCGTGCACTCCGCCCGCTGGGAACAGGGCATCGACGTCGCCGGCAAGCGGGTCGGCGTGGTCGGTACCGGTGCGAGCGCGTTCCAGATCGTGCCGGAGATCGCGGGCACCGCGGCGGAGGTCGCGGTGTTCCAGCGGCACCCGCCGTGGTTGCGACCGACGCCGAACTACCGCAGCCCGATCCGGGACGGTGCCCGGTGGCTGTTCGAGAACCTGCCGTACTACGCGCGGTGGTACCGGTTCTGGCTGTTCGCCCCAGGGCTGCGGGGAATCCTGGAAGGCTGGGTGGTCGACCCGGACCACCCGCCGACCGAACGCGCGGTGTCCGGCCCCAACGAACGGCTGCGCGCCTCCTTGTCGCAGTACTTGCGGGACCAGCTGGCCGGGGAACCGGAACTGCTCGACGCGGTGGTGCCGCGCTACCCGGTCGGAGCGAAGCGGGTGCTGCGCGACGACGGCCGCTGGCTGACCGCGCTGCGGCGGGACGACGTGCGGCTGGTGACCGATCCGGTCGAACGGGTCGAGCCGCGCGGGATCGTCGCGGGCGGGCGCCGGCACGACCTGGATCTGATCGTCTACGCGACGGGGTTCCAGGCATCCGGTTTCCTCGCCCCGATGCGGGTCCTCGGGCGGGGCGGTGCTGAAATGCCCGCCCGCGATGCCCGCGCCTACCTCGGCATCGCGATGCCCGAATTCCCCAACCTGTTCTGCATGTACGGGCCGAACACGAACCTCGTCGGCCAGGGCGGCAGCATCGTGTACTTCTCCGAATGTGCGGCCGCGCACATCATCGACGCCATCCGGTTGCTGCTCACGGATGGGAAGCGGTCGATGCGGGTGCGGCGCGAGGTGCATGATCGGTTCAACGATCGAGTGGATGCGGGAAACCGGGAGCGCGCCTGGGGATTCTCCGCGGTCGGTGGCTGGTACAACGAGAACGGCCGGTCCGCGACGAATTGGCCGTTCTCCGCGCTCGAATACTGGCGGCTCACCCGCCGGGCCGATCCGAGCGATTACGAATTCCTGTGAAGCACCGGAGGAGAGGTGTCATGCGAGAAGTCGCCCGAACACTGCCGGAACGTTCGCGGGCGGTCGCGGAACTGGTCGCCGAACGTGCCGCGGGGATGGAGATCGCCTGCGGGATCGACGCGGATGTGATCACGGGGATGGCCGAGGCCGGCTTCATGCGGCATTGCGTTCCGACCGAGTTCGGCGGCCGTGGCGGCGGGTTCGGCGAACTGCTCGACGCGGTCGCGCTGATCGGCGCGGAGTGCGCCGCCTCGGCCTGGTGCGCTTCGCTGTTCGCCGCCACGACGCGGTTCCTCGAACCCTTCCCCCAGGAGGTGCGGCACGAGGTGTGGGCGACGGGCCCCGACGCCGTGGTGGTGGCTTCCACCATCCCGTGCGGGAAGGCCGCCGCGGACGGGGACGGAGTGCGGGTCTCCGGGCGGTGGCCGTACCTCAGCGCCGTCGAGTTCGCGGACTGGGCGGTGCTGTGCGCCGCGCTGGAGGGCCCGGGCGGTGAACCGGAGCTGAAGCTGGTGGCGGTCCCGGCCGCGCACCTCTGGGTCGAGCGGACCTGGCAGAGCGCCGGGATGTGCGCCACCGGCAGCCACACGGCGGTGCTGGCGGACGTGGCGGTTCCCGCGTCGCGGATGCGCGACCTCGCCGAGCTGTTCAGCGGCCCGGTGCCGCTGGGCGCGGTGAACGGGTTGACGTTCGTCGCGCCCGCCCTCGGAGCCGCGCGCGGGGCGCTGCGCGCACTCACCGGACGGCACTCGGGCCGCGGCGCTGCCGGATCGCAGACGGGTCGCGATGCCGCGCTCGCCCGCTCGGCCGCCGAGATCGACTCCGTCGAGCTGTTGTTGCGGCGTGCCGCAGCGGTCGCCGACACCGGCTCGCTCACCGCGGCCGAGGTCGCGCGCAATTCCCGGGACAGCGCGTTCGCGATCGAAGTGCTGACGGGCGCGGTGAATCGGATGTTCCTGGCGGCGGGCACCGGCGGCCAGCTCGCCGGCGCTCCGTTGCAGCGCCTCTGGCGCGACGTCAACTCGGTGGCCACGCACCGGGCGCTTCAGTTCGAACCGGCGGCGCAGAACTACGTGCGTTCGCTGGCACGTGACCGAGCGGATCTGGATTCCGCAGGAACGAGGGAGTGAGATGAACGTTTCCGCACCGTCGCCGCACCGCATCATGCGGGTGGGCATGGGTTTCCAGGAGTCGAGAACTCTGCTGGCCGCCGTCGAGCTCGGGGTCTTCACCGAGCTCGCGCGCGGACCGGCCGACGGCGAGGAGTTGCGGACGCGGTTGGGCGTCGACCAGCGGGGCGCGCGGGACTTCTTCGACGCGCTCGTCGCGATGGGGTTCCTGGAACGTTCGGACGGCCGCTACCGCAACGCGCCGGATGCGGACGCTTACCTGGACCGGGCCAAACCCGCGTACCGGGAGATGGGCGGCCTGCTGGAGATGGCGAACTCCAGGTTGTACGGCATCTGGGGTGGTCTCGCGGAGGCGCTGCGCACCGGTCGCGCGCAGGACGAGTCGAAGACCGAGCAGCCCGGCGCGGACACCTTCGGGGCGTTGTACGCGGACCCGGAACGCCTCGCGCAGTTCCTGGCGTCGATGACCGGCGTCAGCCACGCCGCGAACCGCCAGCTCGCCGCTCGCTTCGACTGGAGCGGCTATCGCACGGTGGCAGACCTGGGCACGGCGCAGGGCGACATGGCGGTGCAGATCCTGCTGGCGAACCCGCACCTGGACGGGATCGGTTTCGACCTGCCCGCGGTGCGGCCGGTGTTCGACGACTACGTGGCGGAGGCCGGTCTCTCCGAACGGCTGAGATTCGTCGGCGGTGACTTCTTCCAGGACGAATTCCCGTCCGCGGACGTGATCACGATGGGGCACGTGCTGCACAATTGGGACCTCGCGGGGAAGCGATTGCTGCTGGAGAAGTCCTGGCGCGCGCTCCGGCCCGGTGGTGCGGTGATCCTGTACGATTCGATGATCGACGACGGCCGGTCGGAGAACGTGTTCGCGTTGATGATGAGCCTGAACATGATGGCGGTAACCGATGGGGGATTCGGGTACACCACGGCGGAATGCCAGGAATGGCTGCGTGCGGCCGGTTTCAGTCGATCTTGGTCGCAGCACCTGATCGGGCCGGATTCGATCGTCGTCGGGATCAAGGAATGACGGCCACCGCACGGGCTTCCAATGATCCGAAAGGCGAGGAGAATCGATGAGTTCATCTGATCAGGTGACTGACACCGTCGCGTCCGCGAACCGGCGGCTGGTCCTCGAATACATCCGCATCTTCTACAACGAGAAGGACTTCGACCGCGCTCGGCCGATGCTGACCGAGGACTTCGCGAACCACCACACCGGTGTCGGCACGGGCCGGGAACGCACGATCGAGACCTTCCGCGAACAGGTCGGCGTTCCGCTGCCGGACTTCACGCTGACCGTGCTGCGTTCGATCGCCGAAGGCGACTTCGTGTGGACCTGCGGCGTCGTGCGGGCGTTCCCGGACACCCCGAGCGCGCTGGTGGTGGACATCTGGCGGGTCGAGAACGGCCGGCTCGCCGAGCACTGGGACGTGGCGCAGGGCCTGCCCTCCGACGGCACCGCCGCCGAGCTGATCGCGGAGGTGTCGTGAGCGCCACCATGTGGATGGTGACCCAGCGGTCCCTCGGCGGTCCGGAGGTGCTGGAGGTCGTGCGCGGCGACCGGCCGCACCCCGTGGTCAACGAGGTGGTGGTGCGGGTGCGGGCGGCCGGGGTGAACCCGGTCGACGCGCTCCTGCGTTCGGGTTTCCTGCGCTGGCTGGGCGAACCGCCGTTCACGCTCGGCTGGGACGTGTCCGGCGAGGTCGTGCAAGTGGCGCCCGGGGTGACCAGGTTCTCGGTGGGCGACGAGGTGTTCGGGATGCCGTGCATCCCGCACCCGGCCAACGGCTACGCGGAGTTCGTCTCGGTGCCCTCCCGGCACCTCGCCCGCAAACCCGCCGGACTCGACCACGTGCGGGCGGCTGCGCTGCCGCTCGCGGGCCTGACGGCCTGGCAGGCGCTGGTGGACACCGCCGGGGTCGGTGCGGGGGACCGGGTGCTGGTGCACGGAGGCGGTGGCGGGGTGGGCCATGTGGCCGTCCAGCTCGCGAAATCCCGCGGGGCCGAGGTGGTCACGACCGCGAGCCTCGGCAAGCACGAGTTCGTCCGCGGAATCGGTGCCGACGAGGTGATCGACTACCGGGCCGTGGACTTCGGTTCGGTGGTGGCGCCGGTGGACGTCGTGCTCGACACCGTCGGCGGTGCCACCGCGCTGCGCTCGCTCGACGTCCTCCGCCCCGGCGGCCTGCTGATCACACTCGTCGGGATGGGGGACGAGCGGTTGTTCGCGCGTGCCGCGGAGTTGGGACTGCGCTGCTCCGTGCTCACCGCGGAACCCGACCACGCCGGCCTCGCCGCGCTGGCGGACGAGGTCGACGCCGGCCGGTTGCGAGTGCACGTGGCGGAGACGGTGCCGCTGCACGATGTCGCACGGGCGCACGGGCTGATCGACGCCGGTTCCGGCGCGGGCAAGATCGTGCTGGTGATGGACTGAGCGCTTCGGCGTCTCGAGCATGCGCGAGCCGTCCGGTTCCCGGACCGCGCGTGGAGTGCTGGACCGCTCCCGCGCGCGGACCGGGAACCGCAGCAGCGGAGCTGACGAGCTCGTGCAGAATGATCTTCGACCGGGTGTCCTGCCAGCGGCGGAGCCGTCGAGCAGCTCGGGCGACCCGCGCACCGGCAGGTCCGCCGCGGGTTCCTCGGGAACGACGTCGGTTTCGCTGTGGGCGTGCGAGGTTCACCGGCACGCCGCGTCGAGGAAACCGCCAGATCGCCCGTTTCCGAACCTGTCCGGCGGGTCGGTTTCCTGTCAGCGGCGCAGCCGCTGAGCCGACGACCGCCCGAGACACCGGCACCGCAGCGGGTTCTCAACGGCTTCCTCGCGAGGGCAGCGATGTCACGTGCGGCCGGGCCACCCGAGAGATCGATCCCGCAGCGAGGAAGCCGCTGAGGTTCCGCTGCCCGACTACTACGCAGAAGCAGCGAGGCAGGCCGTGAGGTTCCGCTGAGCGAGCCATCGCTCTGGCCGCGATGACAGGTTCCTAGGTCGCCACGGCGGTGGGGATCGGGACTCCGGAGGCGCGGGCGAGAGCGGCGGCTTCTCCGCGGGTGCTGACGCCGAGCTTGCGGAAGATCTTCGCGACGTGGAACTTCACGGTGTGCTCGCTGACGTGCAGCTGTTCGGCGATCGCACGGTTGCGCCTGCCCAGCGCGAGCTGCCGCAGCACTTCGAGTTCGCGCGGTTTGAGCTCGCCCAGCGCGTCGTTGCGCGGGGCGTCCGGGGCGGCGAGAGGCAGCCGGGTCGTGACGATCGTGCCCCACTGGGGCACCGAATCCACGTGCAGCGTCCCGTGCAGCGCGGCCACGCGATCGGTCAGCCGGTGCACGGCGAGGGTCTCCGCGGCCAGCGTGCCGGGGCCGTCGTCCCGGATGCTGGTGCGCAGCTCGGTGTCGTCCACCTCCCAGCTGACTCGGATCCGTCCCACATCGCCCTGCTCCAGCATGGTGAGCACGGTGCCGCGCGCGGTGGTGCGAGCTGCGCGCGCGATCTCCGGCGGCAGCAGCCGATCACCGCGTTCCGGCGGCCGGAACTCCAGCGCGATGTTGCCGTACCGGGACAGCAGTCCCAGCATCTCGGTCATCCGGTCGAACGCCTCCGCGGTGGACTCCTCCGGAGGAGCCTGCTCGTCGGCGTTGTTCGCGCGCAGCTCCACCAGCGCGGACACGGCGATGTCCGTCGCGGAGCGTCGGGCACCGGCATCGTCGAGGGTGCGGGAGCGCAGCGCGCCGAGCACGGTCGTGAGCGTGGCGGCGTGCGCCTCGGTGAGGTTCGTGAGCACACGGGCGCGCTCGCTGTTGGCGAGCCACGGTCCGGTGACGTCCACCGGTACGGCCGCGGGCAGCAGTTCGATGATCCGCGCGGTGGCCAGGTCCCACAGCCGCTGGACGAGCTCGCGCACCGCCGCATCGGGTCGGCCGCCAGTGGTGAGCACGGTCAGCAGCGCCCCCGCCGAACCTTCGGGTGCGGAGGCGACCGCGAGAACGGGGCGCTCCTCGCCGGCGACCACTGCGGTGCCGCACCACGGCCGCGCCACGTCCACCCGGGTCGCCAGTGCGGCGAGTTCCGCGCTGGTCGCCGCCTCCGCGAGCTCCCGGTCCCCGCAGTTCCAGGTGGCGGATTTCGGGCAGTCACCGGTGAGCATGATCAGCGCCTGGTGCTCGACGAGCTCGGCTATCCCGTGCGACAGCGTCGGCAGGATCTCCTCGAGTGGTGCACCGGCCAAGCTCTTGGCGAGTTCCAGCGCGTGCAGCACCCGCCCCCAGTCCTCGTGTGCCATGTCTCCGAGTTTATGGAATCGGAGCGGACTGCCGAGTCCCCGTTCGGGTAGCGTTCGCTACTTCAACGGGTAGTGCTGAACGACGCCTTCTGTCCAAGTGGACGACTGCACGACTGCGGGTGCCTGCCCACATCAAGAACAACCGTGGCTCCAGTCGGACGCGCGTGGGCGGACCGCGTCGTGCGCGAGGAGCGTGGTGCGCACACTGCCCATCCCGATCAGCGCGTTCGTGCGGACGACCGGGAAGAGATCCGCGAACACGCCGACGACCAGCGGGTCGATGCCTGGGATGGACATCGTGGTGGTGTTGAGCAGCGCGAACCCGTGTCCCCGGAGGTCGGCCGGGTGCGCCGAGTAGCCGGCTCGCGAACACGGCGCGGAACCACGCGACGGCGAGCGCCCGGACGCGAGCGGCCTTCGTCGTGAATCCGCCGGCCACGACTTCCCGTGCGTGCGAGGCCGGTCCCGGCAGCCTCCTGACCGAGCACTCGCATGCTGGCGCAGCGGGGCACTGACTCGGCCGGGACCAGCGACCCGCGCGCAGCTCGCGCACCCGCTCGGCGATCGCCGCCGCACGGCTGGGCGCGATCCGCACTATGCGCGGCTCAATGAAGACGGGATTCCGTGTCCGGCTGAGGTGGATGCGGAACGCAATGCGCATCGTGGTCGGCGGTGGTGGACGTTGCGGACGGCGGCGTGCATCTTGTCCGATCCCCGCGATACGGGCTGGGAGGTGTGGAACAGGCATGGCACCGATCACGAGATCCCAAGCCGCCTCGACGCCCGAACCCTGCGGGGGAGCGGACGATCTCGACGAGGGCGAGTCATCCAGCGTGGTCACGGAGGAGGGCTGCGTCGCGGTGCAATCGGTCCGGGCTGTGCGTAAGACCGGCGACGATGCGGTCCGGGCGGATGCGTTGTCGGGGCTGGTGCGTTGTGGTGTGTGCGGGCGGCGGATGGACTCGCATTGGATCAACCACCGGCCTGGTTTCCGGGACCGGCATGGACACACCAGCACCCGGCAGCGAGCAGCGGACCAGCCGAAGAGCCTTTTACGTCCGGAAGACCGCTTGTCGGACTGGTTGACCGCTCAACTCGGCAACGAGTCGAGCTCAGTGGGGGCGGCCCGTCTGCGTGAAGCAGGTCAGACGATCACGTGCAGCGCCGAAACCTGAGAGCTGTCCCAGACACCGACGACGCACCTCAACAGCAAATTACCCCATGAACCACACAGGTTCATGGGGTAATGACGTGTCCGAGGGGCAAGTTGCGCACTAACCACACGGCTCCCGCTGCCGGAGAATGACTGATCCGACGTGGGGTTAGGTGTCCTACCGGTCTCTGGGAACCCAGGTGGGATGAAAGGGCGGGACATGTGCTCTTGTGTCATGATCTGCCCAAATATGAGCTTGGGAGCGAGCTGGGACAGGTGTCATCAGGTTTCCCGGCCTGTCCCAAACGACCCGTGGCGCATCCAAATCGGGCTCTACTGTTCGCGCGTGTCCCAACAGTGCGATCCGTCCTGTTGGTCGCGGCAGTGGAACTCCTTCAAAGTAGGATTGACGCGGCTCCGGCGCCCCCATCTTGTCCTCGGGGCTGGATCGCGCGCTCACCACGCGATCTGAGATTGCTTGGGCATCGCGCAGCGGTATGGACGGGCACTGATCGCTCACTACCGCAGCGCGCTTCAAAACCTAACCGGATTGAACGAACTGTCCCGCGTCGCCGGAGGTGTGAAAGGCCAGCAGGATGCGCATCGTACACCGGCTGCGAAGGTCTGAAGGGGGTCGCTATCGACCCGGTGCAGCGGTGTACTGCTGTTGCTGATCGTCACGCCTTCCCTCGGTACACGAGGTTAGAAGGGAGGCTGTTCTTCCGTCTGCACCGTGTCGGGCAGCGCATCGCTTGGCTCCTCGGCTGCCTCTTGGCCTGTTTTCGGTTCGGCATCCGGAGCATGCTCCTTGAGCATGATGAACTTGGGAAACTTGCCTGGCTGCTTGTCGTCTTCTCGGGGTACCGAGACCCACTGGTCCGGATACAACTGGTCCAGTGCCTGTTTGACCAGGCCGTTGCCCCAGGCAAAGTTCAATCCGTCACGCTGGGCGTGCGCGGGTGCCTTCTCGGCCAGCATGTAGGCGACACGGCCCCACTTGATGCCACGGGTGGTGTTGATCATCTTGTGGAACTCGGGCTTGTTGTCCCGCAGATGGACGATCGCGATCGCGCTGTCGTCGGCCGCGAGGTCTTCCCCGGTCGCCTCACTTGCGTTGCCCTGGGGGTGGCTGGCGGCGAGGCTGGCAGAGGCGGCCCGTGCTTCGGAACGGCGCTCTTCGATGGCGGTCCGGGCCTTGGCAGCGAAGCTGTCGGGGACCTCGAGTGAGTAGTCGGGGTCGGCCATCTTGTGCGAGTCCTCGAAACTGAGGACCCGCACGGAGATTGGGTAAGGGCGCGCGTGGCGGTCGGTGTTGGGTGCGCTGGACCAGTAGACGCCGTTGCCGACGAGCGGTTCGTTGAGAAGGGTGGCCAGCAGGTCCTCGGAGAAGTGGGCGTTGGCCTTCTTTAGGGAGATAAGGTCGCCCTGGGACAGGAGGTGAAATACGAAGAAATTGTCGCCCTGGCTGAGGAGTTCCTGCGGCAGGCTGCCCGGCTGCTGTGTGATCATAAGGGCGCCGAGATCGTACTTACGACCTTCCTTCACCCAGGAGACAAAGGGGCCGTCATCGTTCTGATTAGAGCCGCCGAGGACGGATTGGGCCTCTTCGATGACGGCGATGGTGGGGATGGACTTCGGGTCGGCCTCGGTGAACTGGGTCTGGTTGTGCTCGAAGATGTCACCGAGGATCACACCGGCGAGCTGGAGCCCCTGGGAACCGCGCATTTGGGAGATGTCGACGACACACAACTTGCCCTGAGACAGGCAGTCCTTCAGGGCGCTCAAAAGTTGGCTGTCAGGGTCATGCAGTGCGTTGACAACGCGGGTCATGTTGCCGATCGCTGCGTTGGTCTCGGCCTCTTGGCCGGAGTCGAGGTTCAGGATCTCGCGGACCTGGTCTCGATCCGCACCGTACTTCTCGCGGTGGATCAGGTCGACGAGGCGGTTCCACTTGGGGCCTTCGAGAGACTTGAGCTTGACGACGTTTTGCTGGTCCTGCTTCTCCGGCGGCAGTGCGATACCCAGCACGCGAGAAGCCTGCAGTTCTTTGATATTTAGTTTGACGCCGTTGACGACGAAGGATTGGTAGAAGTCGCTGGGACCCTTGCGGTTGGTAAAGACCACAAGCTTGTCGCGCAGGTGCGGTACGTCGCACAGGGCGGGGCGGCCCTTGAAGTCGGGCCAGAAGTACTCGCCGTCCGGATCAAAAATGACCGTGCCGACGGGAGCTTCGCCAGAGCGGCGCGGGACGGTGGGCTGTTCTTCGTACAGGGCGGAGAAGAGCAGCTTGACCAGGTTCGACTTGCCAAAGCCAGCGCGGGCGAAGACGAAGCTGCGACGGGCTACGAGCTTGTCGATCTGGAAGGTCGGCATGATCGCGGGGTGCTGGACCTGCATCCAAGAGGTGTCGCCTACGCGTTCGTCGTTGCCGGCGTAGACGAATTCACCGAAGGCGAGGAAGCCGATGGGGACCGCGCCGTCGTCGGTGTCTTTGGCGTTGACGACCTCGGCGAGTAGGTCGTCACCTAGGAGCGCGACCTGGGCGCCTACATGCGGGAGACGCCGGTGGCTGGGGACGAAGATGTGCTTGTCGCCCTCCATGCGCAGAACACCGAGGATGCGGATGTCGACCTTGTACTTCAGGTAGCGCTCGCGTAGCTCGTCAGGGATAGGTCGCTGGTCACGTACCGCGCGGGTTGCGTAGTCCTCGCCAATTGGGGACACCAGGCGCCCCTGGGAGGAAATGGTGGTGATTCGCCCGAGGATGGCCTCACGTTCGTGTTCAAGCTGGACGAGGACGAACTGGCCGTGCATGGCCATGGTCTGGAAGTCGTCGTGGTGCGGCAGCACGAGGTCGGCGTGGAATTCCATGCCGCTTTCAGAAAAGCCGCGGAAGGTGCCGATGACTTTGTCTCGCTCGAACAGGCTCATGACGGTTCTTGCTCCACAGGATGCGGGGCGGACAGAAAAAGGGCGTTACTCGTAGCGGCGGGCGGCTACATCGGAGGCGAGCCGCAGGGCGTCGATGACAGGGGCTTTGTCTTCACCGACTTGGTCGCGTACGGCGTCGACGAGCTGGTCTTCGACAATGTCCATGTCCAGGTCGGCGATGCGGGAGAAGCTGTCGGCCTGCTGGATGCAGTTCGGATAGAGCGGGATGGGGAAGCCAGCTACCGCATCTGCCTGCAGGTAGCCGAAGACTGCCTGGGCTTCCCTGTCCTGGCGGGACATCACGTCCACGGTCCAGATGGGGTCACCAGAGTGCGGGCCGAAGCGGACGAAGTACATCGATCCGAAATTGAACTTTGGCTTCTCGCCCGTAGCGTCGTCCTGAATGTCCCGCGTGTACTCGTCCCAGAGGTACACCTCATCCAGCATCTGAGCGGGGACCCTGGCGAAGCAGGCGGAGCCGTTGTCAAACACGCCGGACAGCGAGATTGCCAGTCGGTAGTACTCGAGGACCTGGGTCTTCTTCGCGAGCCCTACCAGCCACACCTTGCACCGGTCGCGGAGCCGGACCCGCTCGATGGCCTCATACATCAGCTCGCCCATCTTTACGAACAGCTCGCCGTGAAAGACCTTGCTGCGCAGCAGGCCGTCGCGAACGATCAGCGTGTCGGTCGCGTAGTCGCGGTGGCAGATCAGATCATAGAGCGTCGCCCACTCGCACAGATCCCGGAAGACCTGCACCCAGCTGGGCGAATTGCCGGACATCATCGGCGACAGATTTTGGAGCCTGTGGACACCCAGGCCGTCCATCATCCTGCCCAGGGCGGTGTACGGACTTCCGTCTTCGTTGAACTGGCGGCGACTCAGGGCGTCAATGTCGGCGATCGGGGAGACCACCTCCATGCAGAGCTCCTTGCCGTTGGAGTCTACGACGCGGACGACCTGGAGGTAGAAGGGATTGAAGGCGACCTTGTTGTTGCCACCGTCAGAGGACATCAGTGCAACCGAGGTCGCTGCCCGCGGTTTGATCACCTTGACCTCGGAGCGGATGGCATGAGCCTGCTCGACCAGCTTGTCCAGCTCAGCGCGACCGGCTTCGACCTGGTCCCCGATCAGCTGCTTGAGCTGCTTGAGCTGGTCCGCGTCGAACATGCCTCTCCCTATGCCACGCTCGTACTGTCACAAACGAGTGGATACTCGTATGGCCACCACAGGATGACACGGGGCCATGACAGCCCATAACACAGCTGTGGGAAGTAGCCGGGTTACATCATCAGCTCATCAGCCAGGCCGTCCGGTCAGCTCCGCGACGAGGTCGATCTCGTCGATGGCGGAGCCGGCCTTACCGAACTGCTCGGCCTGTCTGTTCCGCTTGGTCGGTGTGCCAGCCTGCGTGACCTCTTTGACAGTCCACCCGACCCTCGACTCCTTTACGGAGGCCAGCAGCATCTGCTCCGGATCGGTGCGAGCCGAGGGCAGGGCGCCGAAGCGGATCGCCAGTCGGGCGCCCTGGTGGCAGCAGTCGGCGACAGCGGCCCACACTTCGCTCAGGGCTAATGTGAACGCCTCCTGATTTGGCTGGCGGGCGATCTGCCCATACGTGCCGTAGGGGACCTCCGGTGGCCCGCCGAGGAACCACGAGCGCAGCCACTGGTCGGCCACGTAGGTGCGCATGCCGTAGTACGGGGGCGAGGTGACCACCAGATCAAATTTCTGGCGCAGGTCGCCCAGGGTCTCGACCGAGTCGCCCAGGTAGACCTTCCCGCCGTGGGCAAGCGGTGCCGCGTCCAGTAGGCGCTTGGCCCGCCGCTCGATGACCTCCAGAGCCGGGACGCGTACAGGCTCCATGCCGCGATTCGTCCAAAACTTCACCGCGTAGGCCGGCTTGGAGGCGTAAGTCCGCGGCATCTGGTTCGACAGGTACGACGGGAGGTTTTTGTTGCGCGGCCCGTGCAGAATCCCCAGCATGACCGCCCGAAGCATGGCCGCCGTCGGCGTGGTCATCGCCAGCAGAGCCGCGCGTAACGTCACCAGCTCGCGCAGCGTCTCCCGCTCGAAGCACCACTGCCAGAACTCTCCCTCGGGCACTTCGCTCCGCATACCTCCGTCGAGGATCTGCCGGGCCAGCCGAACCACGGCGCCGGGCGTGACCTGGATCAGCTTGGCCTGAGCGATGGCGGCTGCCACTGGGTTGATGTCGATGCCTACTGACGGCAGCCCAGCCAGACGTGCGGCATACAGCGACGTACCTCGCCCGCAGAACGGGTCCAGCATCCGGCTGGTGTCGGGGCGAGCCGCAAGTTGCTGGAGAGGAAAGTCCAGCGGAAACATCGTGTAGTAAGGGCAGACGGCATTCAGCCGCAGCGCATCTTCAGGCCAACTGGCGGAAGGGGCCGCCGCGGTCACCGTCATGAGTATAATAATACAGGTATAGTTACACCATGTCACGCAGGAGGCTAGACCCCGCAGCACAACGCCGCGGGCAGATTCTGACCTCCCGACTGACGCAGGCACGCCGCGCCTCTGGCCGCTCGGCCGAGGTCATCGCGCGCAGTGCGGGTGTCTCCGTGGAGACCGTGCGGAACATCGAGAAAGGCCGCACCGCAACGCCGGAATTCTTCACCGTTGCCGCTTTGGCTACTGAGCTGGGTCTCTCTCTCGACGAGCTCTATGCGTTCGTCCGCAGTGATCGCTCCGCAGCGCTTGATCGGAGTAGCGCCGACACTGCCCGTTGACCCGCGCGATCTCCCGAAGCGCTCTGTCGTAGCTCCAGAGTCACTTCAGCGTCCCGCTTGGTTACTTGCGGGAAGGGGACGGAGGCCGCCTCGGGCGCGTCATCGTCGCCATGTGCTCGGCTCCGATCACCGACGGCGCAGCGTCTTCATGCACTCGCATGAAGTCTCGGTCTCCATAAACCAAGCGGGCATCCCTCCAGATGTGGCTCCAGGTCGGGACCATACCCACGAGATCATTAACGTGGGTGGCGGACCTGCGAGGCAACCCGATTCGATCAGTCACTCCGCTTGGCGCGGTGGAGAACATCTGCGATGTCGAGCACGCTTACGCGACTGCGCCGAGTCAGTTCTCCGCAGAGTCGTCGCGTGTCTCGGTCGGTTCGTTGCCGACACCGGCTGCAACAGAGTCTGTCTGGATTCTGACCAGGATCGGGGGGCCAACGATCGCTGGCTGCTCTTCGTCGATCTCGTCCACTCTGCTCGCTTTCCATCGGACGCGTTTGGCGTCGGTACCGGTGCCGGTGCGTGTTGCTGAGAAGACCGACGGTCTCGGTTTCTGCGGTCTGTGGGGTGTCCTTCGCCCGTCCCAGTGGTGTCCTGCGAACGGCTCTGGCTTCAAAGCCTGGGACAGCTTCCTCATGTCGCTGAACTGCTGCTTTGAGGTTTGGGATAGCGTGTGCTGCCTGTCCTTGCTGTCCCGTGGATACCGTGAGCGGCTTGTGGCGAGACACCGTTGGCGGGACAGGGACGGTGTCCCGGCCATGTCTCGGGTGCCACGCGGGCGTGATCGCACTGCTCTACGAACAGGCCGTGTGCTGGCAGGCGTCGCAGAGCGTGCGCGTCAGCCGTCCAGTTCCGAGGGGTGGTGTTTCGGCCAGCCGCCGGTGAACAGGGGCGTGCAGGTGGTGCCCGCATGCGGCGGCGGGGGTTGGCCCGCTGGATGACATCGGGGCCAGGTGCCAGCGGGATTCGCGGACGCTGGTCATCCAGGCGTATCGGCAGCACACCGGCTGGTTATGGATGCTCGTCTGCGAGTGCGGCGCGGGCCGATGGCGGGGCCGGTGTTTGCTCGGTTGCAGCAGTGGTAAGCAGAAGACACGGGACGCACGGTGCGCATGGCGCGACTTGCCCGAGGGCTGGCGCTGCGCCGGGCTCTGCCGCCTCTTCGACCGTGGCGGTGTCGAATTCGCGGCGGCACCAGGAACGGATGCGTGTTTCGGAGGTGTCCCGAGTGTCCCGGGCTGCGTGGGTGACGCGTTGGGTTTCGCCGACGTGGCCGGGCTTGTACTGGAACCACTGGATGGTGTCGGGCATGTGGGCGCTCCTCGAAGTGGGGCCGCGGGCGGAGCCGGGATCGGGGGTTTGGCCGGC
>NZ_JBEYUS010000054.1:0-45331 GCF_040643635.1 Saccharopolyspora sp. NPDC047091 | reverse complement strand
ATGCCGCCGTGGGCGTTGTCGGCGGCGGCGCCCTGCCAGCCGGACATCGCGGAGTTCAGCGCGGCGGCGAGATCACCGTCGATCTCCCCGAGGGTGCGGGTCAGCTCGCTCCAGCGGCGCACCGAATCGGTCGACGCGTCCGCGCCGGGGCCCTGGTGGATCTGCTCGTAGAGCTCCTCGTGGCGGTACCCCTGCCAGCGGTGGTCGCTCATCGGGTCGCGCCTCCCGTCGCACCGGTCACGGTCAGCACCCTCCGCCGAGCCGCACCGCGTTCACGTCGTCGGTGTCCTGGTAGTGCTGGTTGGCCAGCTGCAGGGACTCGGCCGCCGACTGCAGCTGGTCGCGGTAGCCGCACAGCGCGGTCAGCGCGTCCTGGTCGCCGCCGACCGAGCGCTCGTTGAACTGCTCGGCGGCGGTGCTGCTGATCGGGTCACCCGCCCACGGCCGGATGCGCAGCTCGGTGATCGCGTGCTCGATCTCCACGCCCACCTGGTCCAGCGAGGACTGTAAGGCGTTCACGAGGCTCGGGATGGCGGTGGGTTCGACGCGCATGGAGCCACCGGAACCGGAGATTCCCGGTAGATCGGTGGAATCCGGCGCGCCGTCCCCCGACGGTGAGTGCAGCGGCACGGGGTTTCCCTCCCACGGGTAAGACGTCCGCGCTCACTCTAATCACTATTCGTCACGGTGGGGAGTGCTCCAAACGCGGTGAGTATCAACGTGGTTGGGCCGCGAGGCCCAGCCGCACTGCACCGTACGCCGTCGATCACTCCGTCGGACGGGGGCTCATCAACGGCTCCGAGGAGCCGCTCGTGGACTCTTCCGCGGTGGGATCCGCGGACGTGGTGGCGGACTCGGAGGTCTCCGGTGCGGGGTCGGCGAGCGAGGCCACCGCGTTCTCCGCGACCAGCTGCGCCCCTTCGCAGAGGGCGTCCAGCGGCGGTGCGGGCTGCCCGCCGTCGTCGCGGTAGAGCACGTCGAGGTGCTGGCCCTCGGCGACGTCCACCGCCACGTTGCAGGACAGGTCCAGGTCCGGCGTCTTGATCACCAGCGCGGGGAAGCCGTGCACCACCACCGGCGTCGCCTGCACCTGCGCGGTGTCGTCGGTCCACACGCTCATCGATTCGGTGGTGATCAGCGACAACCGGGCGCCGACCTTCGCGGTGGTGTTGCGGAAGCTGCACGTGGGCGCGTCGCCGAAGCCGCCTTCGGTGTCGGCCAGCGGGTCGCGGTCGAAGCCGAGCTGGCCGCGCTGGGCGGCGGTGAGCAGTCCGCACGGTTCCACATCGGACATGCTCAGCTCGTACGGGCGCGGCGGTGGGGGCGGCGGGGTGCTGGTGGTCGGAGGTGCCGGCGGCGGTGGCGCGGGCGTCTCCGCCGCGGGCTCGGAGCGGAGGAAACCGCATCCGGAGAGGGTGAGCAGCGCCGCCGCGCACATCCCGCCCAGCCGCATGGCCGACGTCCGGCCGTTCCGCGCCGAGGCGGTCCGCGAGCTCTGCATGTCCCTCACCGTAACGAAGGCGGCGGCCGGTCCGGGGCAACTCCGGGGCGCGCCGCGCGGTCGTCGCCCGGGTGAACGGCCCATCGGCCCAGCTCGCTCGGTCGAACGGGCTCGTCGGCTCGTCCGGAGCCGGGTGGGGGAACGGGGTGCTGCTGTTCGGGTGCCGGGTGCGGGAGACCGGGATCGGGGCGGGAGGTGGCTGGTTCTCGCCATTCGGCGCAGCCGGTCACCGCCGCCGGACCGCCCAGGCGATCAGGAAGATCGCGAGGAGGCCGAGCAGCCACAGGTCCCTCGTCACCACGGTCAGCACGAGCAGCAGGACGGCGCCGCCGACCCCGAGCAGCACCTCGGTCCGTGGCCGGGCGCGGGCCGGCCGCCTGCCGGGGGCCCAGGTCGCGCCGCCGGTCTTCGCGGTGTCGGGCAGATCGCTGAACAGCGCGTCCAGGTCGGCTCCGCTGCGGGCCGCGACCACCTCGGCGCACCGCTCGTCGTACTCGACGAGGTCCAGCCTGCCGGAGGTGAGGTGTTCGCCCAGCAGCGCGATCGCGGCTTCGCGTTCGGCATCACCGATCCGCAGCTTCCGTTCCCTCGCGCGCACTCCGCCATCCTAGGACGCGTCCCGCCCGAAGCCGACGTCCCGGACCGGACGGACCGGGCGAACGGCCCATCCGACCGGGCGGACCGGTCGAACGGGCCGTGGGCCTCACGCCCGGGCGGCGAGGAGCGGCGGGTCGGTGGGCGAGTTGAGCTTCTCGTCGTCGATGAGCCCTTCGCCGCGGGCGACGACGGTCGGCACCACGATCTGCCCCGCCACGTTCGTCGCGGTCCGCGCCATGTCCATGATCGGGTCGACGGCGTAGGCGACGGCGATGCCGGTGGCCACCACTTCTGGCGGGAAGCCGAGCGCGCTCACCGTGAGGGTGAGCATGGTGAACCAGCCGGTGACCCCGGCGGTGGCGATGGCGCCGAACACGGCGACCGCGATGATCGTCAGGTACTGCACGATGCCCAGCTGGATGCCGAACAGGTTCGCGATGAAGATCGCGCCGACCGCCGGGTAGATCGCCGCGCAGCCGTCCATCTTGGTCGTGGTGGCCAGCGGCACCGCGAAGTTCGCGTACGAGCTGCTGACGCCCAGGTTCTCCGCGGTCTGCCTGCTCAGCGGCAGGCTGGCGCCGGAGGAGCGGGACACGAACGCGAACTGCAGCACCGTCCACGCCTTCGCGAAGAACGTCGCGGGGCTCACCTTCGCCACGAACCGCAGCAGCACCGGGTACACCACGAACAGCACCAGCGCGCAGCCCAGGTAGGTGGCGCCGATCAGCTTCAGCAGCGGCGCGAAGAACTCGTTGCCGTAGGTGGCGACCGCGTTGCCGATCAGGCCGAGGGTGCCGATGGGGGCGAGCTTGATGATCCAGCCGAGCACCCGCTGGATCACCTCGAACAGCGAGCGGTTGAAGTCCACGAACGGCTGCGCGGTGTCGCCGAGGCTGTAGGCGGCGGCGCCGATGATGAGCGACACGAACACCACCTGCAGCGTCTCGCCCTCGGAGAAGGCCTGCACCAGGTTGCTCGGGATCAGCCCGTTGATCAGGTCCAGCCAGGAGCCCTGCGTCTTCTCCCCGATGGACTTCAGCCGCTCCGGGTCGGGTTCGAGCACCAGGCCCTGCCCGGGCTGCACGAGCCTGCCCACCGCGATGCCGATGACCACCGCGATCAGCGAGGTGATCGCGAACCACAGCGCGGTCTTGCCGCCGAGCCGGGCCGCGGTCCGCCCGCCGCCGACCGAGCGCAGGCTGGTGATGCCCACGACGATCGCCGTGAAGATCAGCGGCAGCACGGTGAACGTGAGCAGGCTGGTGAACGTGGATCCGATCGTGTCCAGCGTCGTGATCAGCCACTGCGCGTCGGTCGCCTTCGCGATCCAGCCCAGCAGCGCGCCGACGACGAGGGAGGCGACGACCGCGACGGCGAACAGCCGCGGGTTGAACCGGAACCGTCGCCGAGCGGGTTCGGGGGAGGTGGACACGGGATCTCCTGACTGCGTGGTCCGGGAAGGTGGTCCGGAAGGCGCGGGACGCGGGGAGGCGCGGTCGCGCCGGGGGAGGACCGCTCGCGGGCTGCGCCCGGGCGGGACGTGCGCGGGCGGTGCGGATCGGCCGGGACCGGCGCGGATCAGCGCGGAGCCGGGGCGCGCGGTGCGCGCGGGACCGGGGTTCGCCGCCCGCTCAGGGACAGGTGCTGCTGGCCTGCCGTCGCAGATCGACGTGCAGGCGTGACGTCAGGTACCGCCGCTGAGCTCCCATCGCGGACAGTTCTAACCCGCGGTTCGGTCCAGACCATCCCGTCTTGACCGAATTGTGTTCGCGTTCACCTGCGCGCTCGCGGAATCCGGCACATGCGGCGGAATTCGGCCACGAAGCGCGCCGGGGCGATCACTCCCGGAGGTCAGGAGCGGTTCCACAGCTCCGTCACGCCGACACCCACCTCGGCGAGCAGGGTGCGGGTCAGCGGCAGGCTGATGCCGATCACGCTCGACGGGTCGCCGTCCACGCCCTCCACGAACCAGCCGCCGAGGCCGTCCAGGGTGAACCCGCCCGCGACCCGCAGCGGCTCGCCGGAGTCCACGTAGGCCGCCAGCTCCGCCTCGGTCGGTTCGGCGAAGCGCACCACCGTCGTCTTGTGCGCGTGCGCGCGGGCCACCACGTCGCCGTCGCGCAGCCGCAGCACCGCGTGTCCGGTGAGCAGTTCCCCGGTGCCGCCCGCCATCGCGCGCCAGCGCTTCAGCGCGATCTCCGGGTCGTGCGGCTTGCCGACGACCTCGCCGTGGATGGACAGCATCGAGTCGCAGCCGACGACCACCGCGTCGCCGCCGATCTCCGGCAGCACCGCCTCGGCCTTCGCCAGCGCCAGCGCGGTCACCAGCTCGGCGGGGGACGGGTCGGGCAGCGCGGCGGCCACCGCGTCCTCGTCCACTCCGGACACCTGCACGGCGGGATCGATCCCGGCGGCGCGCAGCACGGCGAGTCGGGCGGGGGACGCGGAGGCGAGGACGAAGCGCACGCGGCGACTGTAGCCGCGGCCCGGTGCGGGCCCGGAGGGCGGCCCGTTGCCCGGTTCGGCGTCGCCCGCACGGGCCGAACGGCCGAGCCGCAAGCCTGTGCGGTGCGGTTTCGTGCGTTCACAGGGAACGCCATAGCTCTAATGGCGGTGCCTGGTTCAGGTGGAAGATTCCTAATGTCCTTCTCGCGGACACCTCCGGCGACGGCCGGCCGAGACCGCGGGCGAGGGGCTCCTCTCGCCGGTTCCACCCCTTGGCAGTGGATCCACTCCTCTTCCCGGCCCGCGGGCCGGACACCGCTCTCCTCCAGCCCGGACGCCCCCTGTCCGGCTGGCCCCGCGCGTCCCGGAGCGCCGATCACGCCCGGCCGCGCTGCTCGCTCCATTCCGCAAGCACCGGATATCGAGGGAGATCGACAGATGAGCCGGAAGCGAACCCTTCGCCTGGCCAGCGCCGCGCTGCTCGTCGCGGGCACCGCGACCGCCGCGGTGAGCCCCGCGGTCGCGGCCACGCCGCTGGACCCCGACATGCTCGCCGCCGTGCAGCGCGACCTGGGCCTCACCGAGCAGCAGGCCCGCACCCGCCTCGCGCAGGAGGACACCGCCCGGCGGCTCGACGAGACGTTGAGCCGCTCGCTGGGCGACAGCTTCGGCGGCGCCCACTTCGACGCGGCGAGCGGTGCGCTCGTCGTCGGCGTCACCGACGCCGCGAAGCTCGCCGAAGTGGAGGACGCCGGGGCCACCGCCCGGCTGGTGCGGCACAGCAGCGCCGAGCTCGACGCCGCCGTCGCCGCCCTCGACCGCGCCGAGGCGTCCGCCCCGGCGTCCATCACCGGCTGGTACGTGGACGAACGGGCCAACACCGTCGTCGTCGACGTGCAGGCCGCGCTGCGCGACGCCGCCACCGACGGCTACCTCGCCGAGACCACCGGTGACGCGCCGGTGCGGGTCGACGAGGTCACCGAGGCGCCGCGCACGCTCTACGACCTCGTCGGCGGCGACGCCTTCTACATGGGCGGCGGGCGCTGCTCGGTCGGTTTCCCGGTGCGCAGCTCCAGCGGCGCGTCCGGCATGGTCACCGCCGGGCACTGCGGGACCGCGGGCACCTCGGCGTCCGGTTACAACCAGGCCGCGCTCGGTTCGTTCCAGGGATCGTCGTTCCCCGGCAACGACTACGCGTGGGTCTCGGCGAACGGCAACTGGACCCCGCGCGGGCTGGTGAACATGTACAACGGCAGCGGCCGCGCCGTGTCCGGGCACAGCGTCGCGCCGACCGGTTCGTCCGTCTGCCGGTCCGGGTCGACCACCGGCTGGCACTGCGGTTCGGTGCAGGCGCTGAACCAGACCGTCCGCTACGCGGAGGGCACGGTCAGCGGGCTCACCCAGACCAACGTGTGCGCGGAGCCCGGTGACTCCGGCGGGTCGTTCATCAGCGGGAACTCCGCCCAGGGCACGACTTCGGGCGGCTCCGGCAACTGCTCGTCCGGTGGCACCACGTACTTCCAGCCGGTCGGGGAAGCGCTCAGCGCCTACGGCCTGAGCCTCGTCACGAACTGATCCGGCAGGTGAACGGCCCGTTCGTCCGCGTACACCGGACGAACGGGCCGCTCACCAGATCAGGCGCCGTCGCGGTTGAGCAGCACCCGCGGCTCCGCCGGGAGGCGGTCCGGGCGGACGGTGGCCGTGCCGGTCGGGGTGCGGTCGAGGCCCGCGTCCCTTGCCGCGGCGTCCCCGCCGACGACCGGCAGCGACACCGAGGTGCCCGCCAGCCCCAGCTCGACGCGGCCCGGCTCGGCCGGTGGCCGGATGAACGCGGCGTCGGTCCCGCCGATGAGCAGGCCCAGCCGGTGCCCGGCGGGGAGCACGTGATCGGTGGTGGCCAGCCGGAACGTCATCTCGTACGGCGTGCCCGGCGTCAGCGGCGATTCCTGGGACAGCGACTCGTGGTTGGCCAGATCGGCCCAGCCGCGGGACAGCACCTGGTAGTCGACGTCGGTGGTGGTGGCCTCGGTGTCGCGGTAGCAGGCGTCGTCGCCGTCGCGGCTCTCGCCCCAGCAGGACTCCGAGTCCAGGGTGCGGATGCCTTCGCCCGCGCCGAGCGCGTCCCGCGTGGTGGCCGGGCCGTAGTCGACGAGCATCGCGGACAGGTGCGCGGTCGGCGTCGCGGGCGTCGCCGTCACCGAGATCGAACCGGTGCCCGCCAGCCGCAGGTCCTGCTCCAGCGGGGCGCTGGTGAACAGGGTGCGGGCCGAGGATGCCTGGTCGGGTTCGCGCGCCCAGTCGTACTCGTCCTGCGCCGGGTCGTCGGTGAACGCGGCGCGCGCGTCGGCCGGGGCCGGTTCGGCGGTGAGCCCGCCGAGCCCGTCGGTACCGCCCGGCACCGGGTGCAGGGTGGTCGCGGTCGCGGACTCGCCGGACCAGGAGGCCTCGTCGGACCACTCGTCCGGGGCGCGTTCGACGCTGGCGGCCGGTTCGGCGTCGATGCCGTTGTCCATGCCGAGCAGCTCGTGGTCGAACCAGCGCTGCAAGGTGTCCACCCACTCCTCGCGGCGGAAGTCGAACGGGTCGACGTGGCCGGTCTGGCTCAGCCACACCTTGCGCGGCACGTCGTTCGCGGCCAGCGCGTCCCACCACTGCCCGAACTGGACGGTCTTCACGTTGAGGTCGTTGAGGCCGTGCACGGCGAACACGCTGGCCCGCACGTTCGCGGCGTCGGCCACGTGGTCCCGCTCGGTCCACATGCCGGTGACGTCGCCGTTCGCGGGCGAGCCCTCGTCGAGCCGCCGCTTGGCGTCGGCGCACTCCGGGCGGCCGCCCTCCTCGACGGTCTCGGCGAGCCCGCTCGGGTCCGCGCCGAAGGACACGCCGTCGGAGCGGTAGTAGTCGTACCAGGAGCTGATCGCCCCGATCGGCACGATCGTGCGCAGCCCGTCCACCCCGGTCGCGGCGACCCCGTTGGCGATCGTCCCGTCGTAGGACTTGCCGATCATGCCGACGGCACCGGTGGACCAGCCCGCGTCGACCTCGGCGCCGCCGGTGGCCGCGTCGTAGCCCTTGGCGCGGCCGTTCAACCAGTCGATCACGGCCTTGGCCGAGCCCACGTCGGACGGCCCGCCCACGTCCACGCAGCCCTGCGAGCGGTTCGTGCCCGCCAGGTCCACCAGCACCGTCGCGTAGCCGCGCGGCACGAAGTAGTTGTCGTAGAACAGCGGGAAGCCGACCGGGCGGCCCTCGTCGTCGTAGGTCTTGAGCTCGTTCTCGTTGCCGCGGCCGCAGCACGAGTAGTACGGGCTCGCATCCATGATCACCGGGACGGGCCCGTCGGTCCGCGGCCGCGCGATGTCCACCGCGACCCGGTCGGTGGCGCCGTCGCCGTCGCCGTCCAGGCCGGTGTCCACCCACGTGGTCTCGCGCACGGGTTCGGCGGCGAACACCGGCTCGCTGCGCGGTGCCGCGGCCGGGTCCGCTGCTGCTGGTGGCGGGGCCGCGACGGCGGGCGTGGCGGCCAGCGCGGGCAGCGCAGCGCAGAGCACGGCCGCCAGGGCGCGCCACCCGCGGATTCCGCGGTGCGGGGAACGGGAAGTCGGCACGGTCACCTCCGATGATCTCGCGGAACCCTAAGCGCCGAGATCAACGCCGTGCCACGGCCGAAAGTGTGGCGCCGCGAGGACCGTCCGGCGGGACGCCGCGCGGGTCCGCCGGAGGCCGGGTGGGCTCGCCGGGAGGTGCGTCGTCCCGCCGCCCGCCGCGGGCCGGGGTTCGGCCGGTCCTCTCGCGCGGTGCCGTTCGACGCGGCTGCGGCGCACTCCGCCGCGGCTCCACCGGTGTGCGCTCGTAACCTGGGGTCATGGTTGCTCTGCTCGACGCGGCGGAGCTGCGCAGGCGGCTCGTCGACGACGGTCCGTACGCGAAGCTCGACGTGGTCACCGTGACCGGCTCCACCAACACCGACCTGTCCGCGGCCGCCGCGGCCGGTGCGCCGGACCGCACCGTGCTGTTCGCCGAGGAGCAGCAGTCCGGGCGCGGCCGGATGCGGCGCACCTGGATCTCGCCGCGCGGCTACGGCCTGCACGTGAGCACCGTGCTGCGGCCGGGGCCGGTGCCGCAGGAGGCGCTGGGCTGGTTGCCGCTGCTGGCCGGGATCGCGCTCGCCGAGACGGTCCGCGACGCGTGCGGGGTGCCCGCCGCGCTGAAGTGGCCGAACGACCTGCTGCTCGGCGACGGCGACACCTGGCGCAAGGGCGCGGGCATCCTCGCCGAGGCCGTCAGCACCGCCGACGGGTTGGCGATCGTCGTCGGCATCGGCGTGAACGTGCACCACGGTCCTGGTGAGCTGCCCACCGGCGCGGGCGGGCTGCCCGCCACCTCGCTCGCCGAGCAGGGGGCGGACGTGGACCGGCAGGATTTCGCGGTGCGGCTGCTGACCGCGCTCGCCGCCGTCGACGACCTGTGGCGGGAGCACGGCGGCGACGTGCTGGCCAGCGGCCTGCTGGACCGCTACCAGCGGCTGTGCGGCACCGTCGGCCGGCAGGTCCGGGTGGAGCTCGGCGGGAACGACCTGCTGGGCACCGCCACCGGCGTCGACGCGGACGGCAGGCTGGTGGTGCGCGGCGCCGACGGCGCGGGAACCCCGGTGTCGGCGGGCGACGTGGTGCACCTGCGCCCGCGCTGAACCGCGGCTCGCCTGATCGAGGGACGCTCGGCGGGGTGGTCGGGCGGGTAGCGTGATCAGCGCCTGGTGATCGAGGGAGGGATTCTCCGGTGGCGTATCCGGACGGTTTGCTGAGCGAGGACGAGTACGTGGTGGTGCACACCCACCCGCACTGGAAGATGCTCGTCCTGCCGGTGGTGCTGTTCCTCGTGGTGGTCGGCGCCGGTTCGTACGCCGCAGCGCTGGCCGCCCCGCTGACCTGGAACGTGCCGGTGTGGATCGCACTCGCCGCCGTCGGCGCGGTGCTGGTCATCTGGTGGACGCTGGCCCCGCTGATCCGCTGGCGCACCACCCACTTCGTGGTCACCTCGCGGCGGCTGATGGTCCGCGAGGGCGTGTTCACCCGCACCGGCGTGGACATCCCGATGTGGCGGATCAACAGCGTGCGGTTCAGCCACGGCCTGGTGGACCGGTTCTTCGGCTGCGGGACGCTGATCGTCGAGTCCGCCTCCGACGAGCCGCTGGAGTTCGACGACATCCCCAAGGTCGAGCGGGTGCACACCATGCTCTACCGCGAGGTCAACGACGAATCCGAGCACGACGACCAGGACCGGTGGGAGCGGGGATGAGCGCGCTGGAGGTCGGCCTGCCGGACCGGGTGCCGTCGCCGGAACCCGGAGATCTGCCGACCGCGGTCACCATCTGGGAGGTCGGGCCGCGCGACGGGCTGCAGAACGAGCAGGCCGTGGTGCCGGTCGAGGTGAAGCTGGAGTTCCTGCGCAGGCTCGCCGACGCCGGGCTGCGGATCGTGGAGGCCACCAGCTTCGTCCGCCCGGAGTGGGTGCCGCAGCTGGCCGACGCAGCCGAGGTGCTCGCCGGGCTGGACCGGCGGGACGGCGTGCGCTACCCGGTGCTGGTGCCGAACGCCCGCGGCCTCGACCGGGCCCTCGACGCGGGGGTCGCCGACATCGCCGTGTTCGCCGCCGCCACCGAGTCGTTCACCCGCCGCAACCTCAACCGCGGGCTGGACGAGCAGTTCGCCATGTTCGAGCCGGTGGTGCGCCGCGCCACCGACGAGGGCCTCGCCGTGCGCGGGTACCTGTCGATGGTCTTCGGCGACCCGTGGGAAGGCCCGGTGCCGGTCGAGCAGGTCGTGGCGGCCGGGCGCAGGCTGCTGGAGATGGGCTGCGGGCAGCTCTCGCTCGGCGACACGATCGGCGTGGCGACGCCCGGCCAGGTGGAGTCGGTGCTGCGCGCGTTCACCGCGGCCGGGGTGCCGGTGGAGTCGCTGGCGGTGCACTTCCACGACACCTACGGGCAGGCGCTGGCCAACACCTGGACGGCCCTGCGGCACGGAGTGTCCACTGTGGATTCCTCGGCGGGCGGGCTGGGCGGCTGCCCCTACGCGAAGTCCGCCACCGGGAACCTCGCCACCGAAGACCTCGTGTGGATGCTGGACGGGCTCGGCGTCGACCACGGCGTGGACCTCGCGGCGCTCGCCGAGACCAGCGCCTGGATGGCCGAACGGCTCGGCCGCCCCAGCCCCTCCCGCGTGGTCAAGGCGCTGACCGGCGCCTAGGACTGCTCGCGGGTGCCGAACATGGCCAGGAACGTGAAGCGCATGATGCGGTCGGCGTCGCGGTCCGCGGTACCGGTGATCTCCACCAGGCCCAGGTTCGGCCTGCTCTTCGACAGCCGCCTGCTGTTCACCGTCATGCCGAACCGGAGCTCGTCGTCCGGGAACACCGGCGCCGCCCAGGACAGCTCGTTGCCGCCGGGCGAACCCTGCGACGTGGAACCGGACAGCACGCCGTCCACGTAGGCCCGCATCCACAGCGACGAGGTGTACCAGCCCGACGCGCACAACCCGCCGAGCACCGACCGCGCCCCGGCCTCCTCGTCCAGGTGGAACGGCTGCGGGTCGAAGCGGCGCGCGAACTCCACCATCTCGTCCCGGTCGATCCGCACCGAACCCAGGTCGAACACCCGGCCCGGTTCGAGGTCCTCGTACGCGATCCCCACCATGCCCGGATCATCGCAGGCCGTCCCCGCCGGACGACGGGCGGTGCCCGGTCCGCCTCGGGTGCGGCAGGATCGACGTGGAACCATCGAACACCGGAGCGCGTCCCGGGGAGCGGGACGCGCCGACGCGTCCGCCGATGCCTCGACCGCGGAAGGGGGAGTGGCGGTGGCCACCGAAAGCCGCGCGCACGCCGAGGAGCTCGCCGCTCGACATCGGCGCCTGCGAGGACGGCCCGAACTCCCCGGAACGGCGAGGCGGAACCGGCCATGAGCGCAGACCACGACGACGCCCGGGACCACGACTCCCCGGCGCAGGACGAGCACGCGGGCTCCCGCGACCGCGCGCCGTGGCGCGGCGACGCCGAGCACACCGGTCCGGTCACGGTCGAGACGACCGGAACCGGCGGCGCCGCGAGCTGGGTCCCGGACGGGGTCGACCCCGCCTCGGTGACCGCGCCGCACCCGGTGCGCCAGGCCTGGTCCGCCACGACCGCTCGGCCGCAGAGCCCGGCGCGCGGCGAGCCGTTCGCCCGCGGCCCGCGGTCCGACGGGTTCCGCGCGCACCCCGGCCAGGCCGGTGGCTCCCACCCGGAGACCACCCGGCACGGGCAGCAGCCGGGCCGGCCGGGGCCCGCGCAGCAGGGCCAGGAGGCGCGCGCGGGACGGCCGGAGCAGCGGTCGCAGCAGGGCGGGCAGGCGCAGCACGGGCCCGCGCCGCAGCACGGCCAGAACCAGCAGGCGCCGCAAGGCCAGCAGGGCCAGCAGGGCAAGCAGGGCAAGCAGGGCAAGCAACCTCAGCAGGGCCAGCAAGCTCAACAAGGCCAGCAGGCCCAGCAAAACCAGCACGGGCAGCAAAACCAGCAGGGCCAGCAACACCAGCAAGGCCAGCAACACCAGCAAGGCCAGCAGGCTCGCCAGGGCCAGCAGGGCCAGCAGGCCCAGCAGAGTCGGCAACCCCGGCAGGGCCACCCGAACCACCGGCCCGATCAGCGAGGCCCGCAGCAACCCCAGCAGGGCAGGCGCGGCACCCCGCCGGACGGCGGTCACCGCCCGCACCAGCAAGGCGAGCCGGGCGCTCGGCAGGCCCGCCGACCCGCCGATCCCGTCCGCCCGCGCCAGGGCGACCGCAAGGAAGCGGTCGCGTTCATGCTCCACCAGTTCCCGATCGGCTACCTCCCGGTGGCCGCGGCCAGCGCCAGCCGCCAGCTGCCGATGCCCGCGGACGGCGTGGATCCGCTGGCCGGACGCCGGTTCCCGCCGCTCGACCACCCCCGTGCGGATCTCGTCGACGACCGGGACGCCCTCGCCAGGGCGCGCTCCGGCGAGCCGGTGGCCGATCCGGCCGACTCCGACGGGGTGGAGCGGCCCGCCGAGTTCGCCGTCGGGCACGACCCGCTCGCCGAGCTCAGCGAGCTCGAATGGGAACGCCGCTACACCGGGCCCGCCGGGCACCGCTGGCCCGCCGCCGAAGCGGTGCCGGAGGGCTGCGCGGACCCGGGCGAGCCGATCGTGCTGGAACCGGACGTGGTGCTCGACGCGCTCGGCTCCGACGCGGGCCGGGTCGCCGCGCCCGACGGCACCGCGTTCACCCGCCGCAGCCTGCCGCCGGAGTACCTGGAGCTGCCGTACCACCGGTACCGGGTGCTGCGGCCGCTGCCGGTGTGGCGGGCGGTGTCCGCACCGTGGTTCGCGGGCAGCGGCGGTGGCGTGCGCTACCGGCTCACGCACTCGCTGGCGGAACTGGTGGCGCTGGGCCACCTCGTGGAGCTCACCGCGGTCCGGGTCGCCGCCGAAGCGGGCACCCTGCGGCTGGATCCCGCGGTGATCGAGGCCGCCGACCGGGCGTCCCGGCGAGCGGCGGACGAGGACGCGGACCAGGACGGCAGCACCGGCGACGCCGCACCGGAACCCCGCCGCACCGACCGGCCCGAGGCCACGGAGGAGATCGCGAAGTGAACACCGAATCGATGCTCGGCTGGCTCGCGGCGCTCGGGGTCCCCGCCGAGCTGGTGTCGATCGGGAGCGAGGCCGACCACACCTGGTGCCTCGTCCGCGAGGAGCTCGACGGCGCGGCGGGCTGGGAGGTGTTCTGGCGCGAGCAGGGCAACCGCTACGACTGGGCGCGGTTCAGCAGCGAGCAGGTCGCCTGCTTCTACCTGTTCGGCAGGCTCAGCTGGACGCAGGCGTTGCGCGGCGCCATCGGCCCCGTCGACCAGGAGCGCCCGCGCACCCCGCAGGCGCCCGCCGAGCCCGCGACCCCGCCGCACGGGACCCCGGCACCGTGACCGCCTGAACGTCGAACTCGGTTCGCGAGTTGCTCGGGTGGCGGAACCTCAGCGGTTCCCCCGCTGCGGGATCGATTTCTCAGGTACCGAGCCCGTGCGCAGCGACATCGCCATCCTCGCGAGGGAACCGCTGAGAACCCGCCGGTGGTCGTTCCGCGTGCGTGGTCGGTGGCTCAGCGGCTCCGCCGCTGACCGGAAACCGGCACGACCCGCCGGGCAGGTTCGACGACAGGCGGTCAGCGGGTCCCGCGCGATCAGCGCCGCAGCAGGTCCAGCGCGGTCGCGTGCAGGTGGCCGTTGGTGCTCAGCGCCGAACCGCCCTGGAAACCGCGCTGCCCGCCCAGATCGGTGAACTCGCCCCCGGCTTCGCGCACGATCACCTGCACCGCGGCCACGTCCCACGGGTTCACGATCGCCTCGGCCGCCACGTCGATGGCGCCCTCCGCGACCAGGCAGTGCTGCCAGAAGTCGCCGAACGCCCGGTTCTCCCAGCACGCGTCCACCAGCCGCAGGTACGACTCCCGCGAGTGGTGCTCCACCCAGCTGCCCAGGTGCGTGGTGGACAGGTAGGCGTCGGAGATCTCCCGCACCCCGGACACCGAGATCCGCTCGGCCGCGCCCCCGGAACCGGCCCACGCGCCGCGTCCCGCGGCCGCCCACCAGCGGCGGCCCAGCGCCGGTGCGCTGATCACGCCGACCGTCGGCGTGCCGTCCTCCACCAGCGCGATCAGCGTCGCCCAGGCGGGCACGCCGCGCAGGAAGTTCTTCGTGCCGTCGATGGGGTCCAGCACCCAGGTGCGGGCGGCGGTGACCTCGCCACCGCGCTCCTCGCCGGCGATCTCGTCGGCGGGGCGCTGCTCGGCGAGCACCGCGCGCACCCCGTCCTCCACGGCCAGGTCGGCATCGGTGACGGGAGTGCGGTCCGGCTTGCGGTCCACCGCGAGGTCCAGGGCGCGGAACCGGTCCGCGGTGATCCCGTCCGCGGTGTCCGCGAGGTGCAGGGCCAGGTCCAGGTCATCGGCGATCGTCACGGCCGCGACTCTACTTCCGCGCCCCGGGAAGCCCTGCCGAGGTGCGGTTACCAGACCGGTCGGGCGGGACTAACCGCCTCGGAGCCGGAGCTGATCATCTAGGACCTCTAGGGTGGAGGCGTGAGCGTAGTGCTGCTGGCCGAGGACGACCCAGCCATTGCTGTGCCGTTGTCGAGGGCATTGCAGCGGGAGGGCTACTCGGTCCGAGTCATCGACGACGGCCCCTCGGCGTTGCAGGAGGCGTCCTCCGGCGGAATCGACCTGATGGTGCTGGACCTCGGCCTGCCCGGGATGGACGGGCTGGAAGTGTGCAGGCGGCTGCGCGCGCAGGGCCGCGGCATCCCCGTGCTGATGCTCACCGCGCGCACCGACGAGGTGGACTTCGTGGTGGGCCTCGACGCGGGCGCCGACGACTACGTGGCGAAACCGTTCCGGCTCGCGGAGCTGATGGCCCGCATCCGGGCGCTGCTGCGCCGCGGCTCCCCGGAGACGCTGGAGGCGTCCGGGGTGCGGCTGGAGTTGACCGCCCGCCGCGTCCTCGTCGACGAGCACGAGGTGGGGCTGGCGAACAAGGAGTTCGAGCTGCTGCGGGTGCTCATGCAGCACGCCGGCCAGGTCGTCACCCGCGAAGAGATCCTCGACGAGGTGTGGCCCGAAGCCAGCCGCAAGGGCAGCAAGACGCTGGACATGCACATCTCCTGGCTGCGCCGGAAGCTCGGCGACGGCAACGGCCGGGCCGACGAGCAGCGGATCGCGACGGTCCGCGGCGTCGGCTTCCGGTTCAACGCGGACTGACGGGGCGGCCCGGTGCACAGGCGGATCCTGGTCGCGACGCTGCTGGCGGTGGCGGTGACGGCGGTCGTGCTGGGCCTGCCGCTGGGCGTGACCGCGTTGAAGCTGGTGGAGGACTTCACCCGCACCGACCTGTCCACCCGCTCCCAGCAGATCGCGACCTCGCTGGACGAGCAGGTCGCGTCCCGCCACCCGATCGACGTGGAATCGGTGCTGCTGGCGGTACCCCGGGACGCGCGGCTCGTGGTGCGCACCAGGGACCACGAGTACGTGTACGGCACCGACCCCGGCAAGTCGCCGCTGACCGAGAGCGTGCCGATGGTGCAGAGCGGCACGGTGACGCTGTCCGCGCCGAGCGCCCCGGTCCGCACCCAGCAGTTCCAGGTCGCGGGGCTGGTGCTGCTGCTGGTGGTGCTCTCCGCGGGCACCGGGATGGTGGTGGCGGGACTGACCGCGCGGCGGCTGGCCGATCCGCTGCGGCACGTGGCGGCCCGCGCGGCCCGGCTCGGCGCCGGGGACTTCCGGGCCGATCCGCGGCGGCACGAGGTGCCCGAGCTGGACCGGGTCGCCGACGCGCTCGACGCCTCCGGGGCGGCCCTGTCCCAGCTGGTGCAGCGGGAGCGGGAACTCGTCGGGGACGTCTCGCACCAGCTGCGCAGCAGGCTCACCGCGCTGCAGCTGCGGCTGGAGGCGCTCTCCGACGTGCCCGACCCGGAGGTCGCCGAGGAGGCCACCGCGGCGCTGGAGCAGGCCGAGCGGCTCTCCAGCGTGCTCGACGACCTGCTCGCCGCCGCGACCGCCGCCCGCGCCAGGGACGCCGAACCGCTCGACGTGTCCGAAGCGCTCGCCGAAGCCGCCGCCGAATGGCGCGAACCGCTGCGCAACCAGGGCCGGACGCTGCGCCAGCGGGTGCCGGACGGCCTGCTCGCCAGGGCCACGCCCGGCCGGTTGCGGGAGGCCATCGGGGTGCTGCTGGACAACGCGGTCCGCCACGGCAAGGGCACGGTGACGCTGACCGCGCGCAACGGCGGCGGCACCGTCGTCGTCGAGGTCGGCGACGCGGGGCCCGGGGTGCCGGACCAGCTGGTGCCCTACGTGTTCGAGCGCGGGTTCTCCGCGGGCGGCTCCACCGGGGTGGGCCTGGCCTTGGCGCGGGCGCTGGTGGAGGCCGACGGCGGGCGCCTGGAGCTCAGCAAGGCGCGGCCCGCGCTGTTCGAGATCTTCCTGCCGGTGGCGCGGGCCGACGACGTGCTCGGCGTGCCGTGGAAGATCGAGTCCCGGCCGCGCTGAGCAGGCTCCGGGGCCTCGTCCGGGTCTCCGCCCGGGGGCTCGTCGTCCGAGTCGTCGGCCGGGAACACCCACTTCCGGAACGCCCACCAGCGGAACACCATGCCCAGCACCAGTCCCACCACCTGCGCGGCGGTGAAGTCGGCGATCTCCTCGACGAACCTGCTGGTGTACGGCGTCTGCAGGTGCAGCGCGTACCGGGAGAACCACAGCGGCGCCACGTACAGCGCCACCCCGATGCCGCTGAACAGGAAGTACAGCGTGGCCTCGTGGTGGCGTTCCCGGCCGCCCCGGGTGCGGAACGACCACTCCCGGTTCAGCACGTACGACACGATCGTCGCGACCAGCACCGCGATCACCTTCGCGGTGACCGGCTTCGGCACCAGGATCGTCAGCTTCAGCGCGTAGAAGATCGCCGAGTCGATGAAGAACGTGCTGGCGCCGACGATCGCGAACTTCACCAGTTCGCGATGGCGCACCGCGCGGTCCCGCAGCAGGCGCGGGACGCGGGCCAGCACGGCTTCCACGACGGACACCCCGACGATGTTAACCGCCCCGGCCCGGGCGCCCGGACCTCGTGCGCCCGGGACGGTTCCGGGACCGGCCGGGGCGGTCCTCCATCAGCGCGGGAGCCACCACCACGGCGGTGGGGTGGCGGGCGGCAGCAGCGGTTCGAGGATCGGCAGCCGCCGGTCGCTCGGGACCGGTTCCGCGGACTCCGGTGGCCGGGTCGGGTCGGACGGGTCCGGCGGCGCGGAGGTGCCCGGCTCGGTCGGCGTCGGGCTGGGCGTCGGTTCCGGGCTCGGCGCGGGGGTCGTGCTCGGCGGCCTCGGGAGGTCGGGCAGGCCCGGCACGTCGGGCGGACCGGGCATCTCCGGCCCACCCGGTTCACCGGGCTCGTCGGGACGGCCGGGCACGTCCGGCAGGCCGGGCACATCCGGGAAGTCGGGCACGTCGGGGAAGCCAGGCAGGCCCGGCACCTCCGGCAACCAGCACGGCCGCTCCGCGCCGTCCAGCGGGCGCAGCGGCCACAGCGGCGGCAGCGGGCAGTCCGGCTCCGGCCGCGGCTGCCACGGGAACCAGAGCAGGGTGGTCACCGCGGCGCTGTCGCTCGCGGTGCCCAGCCGGGCGTGCACCGGGATGGTGACGCGGCGGTCCTCGCCGTCCGAGCCGTCGCGCGGCTCCACCGGCAGCCCGGCCAGCCACAGGTGCCCCCGGTAGGACTCGCCGGGATCCAGCTCCGCCGAGCAGCGCAGCCGGTCGTCCGTCGGCAGCACGTCGCACTCCGGCGGGATGCCCACCGCGTGCGAACCGGCGGGCAGCTCGGTGACCGCCTCGGCCCGGCCCCGGGTCACGCCGGTGTTGCGCACGTCCAGGTTCAGCCGCAGCGGCGGGCCCGCCGGGATCTGCTCCCCGAGCAGCAGGTCGTGCACCGGGCGCGGCGCCGCCTGCACCGACACGTCCACGCCGTCCCCGGAGCGCATCCGCACCTGGATGCGGGACAGCGGCAGGTCCAGGTCGGTGCCCGCCACGATGCGCGCCCCGATCTCGCCGCCGGTGGCGGCGGCCCCGGCGGCCACGTGCAGGTCGAAGGTCAGCTGCTCACCCGGTTCGAGACCCCGTTCCGAGGAGCACTGCAGCCCGCCGCCCCAGCTCTGGCAGCGCACCCCCGGACTCCCGGCGGCCCGCGCGGTCCCGGCGGCCTGCGCGGTGCGGGCGGACGCGGGCGCGGTGCCCGCGGGCCCCGACGGCTGCTGGGAGGTCGACCCGGGGATCTCGGCGGAGACGTGCGGCGGCAGCGACAGGATCGCGGTCACCGGATCGGACGGCCCGGTGCCGTCGTTGCGGACCGTGATCGGCAGGCTCGCCGGATCGCCGCCCGGCACCAGCGTCAACGGGTCCGTCGGGCCGTGCGCGTCCAGCTTCGGCGCGGGAGCGGGCGGGGCGGGCGCGGGCGCCGGGGCGGGGGCCTGCGGCGCGGGCCGCTGCGGAGCCTGCGGGCTCGGCGCGGGCGGGTTCGGTGCCGGTGGCGGCGCGACCGCGGGCTCCGGCGCGGGCGGGGGCGCGGACGCCGACGGCAGCGGCGCCGTGCCCGACGTCAGGGCCAGCGCCAGTGCCAGGCACAGCGCGGCGGAGGCGGCGACCCCGGACACCGCCTGGCGCGGCACCGAACTCGCCGCACCCGTCGCCGAACCGGCGCTCGCGCCCGCCGACGCGGCCGCCGCCGTCGCCGTGGCACCTCCGCCGGAGAGCAGGTAGGCCGCGGCACCGGTACCGATCACCAGCGGTGCGATCACCGCGCGCAGGCCGCCGTTGACGTCGGCGAGCTCAGCCGCCAGCCCGCGGCACCGGTCGCAGCCGTCGAGGTGGTTGTCCACCTGCGCGGTCTCCCGCTTCGACAGCCCGCCGCGGGTCCACGCGCCCAGCCGGTCGGCCGCCGCCCGGCAGGAGGCGATCCCCGGTTCGTCGTCGGACAGCGAACTCAGGTGCACCTGCAGGTACGCCTGGCGCAGGCCTTCCCGCGCCCGGTACGCCAGCGCCGACACCCCGTTCGGGGTGAGCCCTAACAGCGGCCCGACCTGGGCGGGCGTCTCGCCCTCCACCTCGATGTGCCACAGCACGGTCTTCCAGCGCTCAGGCAGCCGCGCGAACGCCCGCGCCGCCAGCGACCGCTCCAGCCCGGCGACCGCGGTGTCGGTGAACGGCACGCTCGCCTCGGCGCCGGAGACCTCGGTGACGTCCTCGGCCAGCTGCAGCTTCCGGTCCCGGCGCGTCCGGTCGTAGGCGACGTGGCGCAGCGCCGTCAGCAGGTAGGCGCGGAACGCGGTCGTCGGGCCGCGGCCGCCGCGCAACGTGGCGAGCACCTTCGCGAACGCCTCGGACACCAGGTCGTCGGCCTCGGCCTGGGATCTGGAGACCTGCCGGGCCATGTTCTGCGCGGCGGCGACGTGGCGTTCGTAGAGCGTCCCGTAGGCCTCCGTCGAACCGTGCCGGACGGCTTCGATCAGTTCGCCGTCGCTGGGGCCCTGCGCTTCGGCCGGGGCTGTGGCCACGCCGCACCTTCCTCTGTGTGGTCCGCTGTCCGGGGTGTGCCGTTGGTCGGGATCCGGAGTCCCGGGGTTCCGGCGCGACCGACCGGGTGCGTCCGGATGCCGCCGATCGGAGCAGATCCGCTTCATGGAACCATCCGCGCGATCGCCAGTCGATCCGCCAACGTGATGCGAATTCGCGTCGAACACCATTGTGATCGACGACTCCCCGCGCCCTGCACGCAGTCTTCCGTCATGGTCGAACGCGCAGGTCGTCTCCACGGTGAAAGGGGGTCGGGATGAGCAACTGGATTCAGGGGTGCACGGGGATCGACCGCTCGTTGCGGATGCGGTGGCGCACCGCGAGCCTCGCGGCGGGATGGCCGTTCCCCAGCGACTGGGGGGTGCGGGCGGTCGACGTGGTGTGCCGGGCGGTCGCGAACGAGGCGGACCTCGCCGAACCGCTGGGCAGGCTCGGCGCGGCCCGCGCGGAAGCCGGGGTCGGGCTGGCCGAGGCGCTGCTGGACGTGGCCGCGCTGCACGCGGCGCACACCGGTACCGGCGACGGGCTCGTCTCGCCGGACCAGGACTCGGTGCCCGCGTGGATGCTGCGGCCGCTGGTGCTCGGCTGGGCCGAGGTGCAGGCCGAGTACGCCGTGGGCCGCGAGGTGCAGGACCCGCTCACCGGGCTCACCACCGCGTCCTACCTGCGGACCCGGCTGCACGAGGTGTACCGCGGCGCGCTGGCGGCCGGCCGCACCGCGGACGAGGACCACGCGCTGATCACCGTGTCGCTGGACATCCCGCCGGACACCGGCGGATATCCGATGATGATGGCGATGGTGCTGGCCGCCGACGTGCTGCGGGAGGTGTTCGACGCGGGCGAGACGGTGTCGCTGCTGCGGCCGGACACCGCCGCGGTGCTCGCGACCCGGCGCTCCTGCCTGGAGGAGCGGTGCGAGCGGGTGCGCGCGCAGGTGCGGAGCAGCATCGCGGGCGACCCGGCGCTGCGGCCGGTCGGCCCGGTGCGGATCAGGCAGGAACCGCTGCCCGGCGACCCGGCCGCGGCCTGCGCGATGCTCGGCGCGCTGGACTGAGCGTTCCCGGTGGTCCGGGAGCCGGAGGGCGGGAAGTAGGCTCTCCTGCTCGTGGACCACCGCACACGCATCCCCGTCGTTGGCATGATCGGTGGTGGGCAGCTCGCACGGATGACCCACCAGGCCGCGATCCCGCTGGGCCAGTCCCTCAAGGTGCTGGCCGTCTCGCCGCAGGACCCGGCGGCGCTGGTCGCGCCGGACGTGCAGCTCGGCGAGCACACCGACCTCGAGGCGCTGCGCACCTTCGCCGAAGGCTGCGACGCCGTCACCTTCGACCACGAGCACGTCCCGGGCGAGCACCTGCGCGCCCTCGTCGCCGCCGGGGTCGCCGTGCACCCCGGCCCGGACGCGCTGTCGCACGCCCAGGACAAGCTGGTGATGCGCCGCAAGCTCGCCGAGCTCGGCCTGCCGGTGCCGCCGTACGCCGAGGTCACCGAGGTCGCCCAGGCGCTGGAGTTCGGCGCCGAGCACGGCTGGCCCTGCGTGCTCAAGACCGCTCGCGGCGGCTACGACGGCCGCGGCGTGTGGATGCTGAACACGCCGGAGAGCGCGGAGCGCGTCGTCGGCGAACTCCTCGACGGCGGCGCCCCGCTGCTCGTCGAGCAGCGGGTGCCGCTGCGCCGCGAGCTCGCCGCGCTCGTCGCGCGCTCCCCGTTCGGCCAGGGCGCCGCGTGGCCGCTGGTGGAGACCGTCCAGCAGGACGGCATCTGCGTGCAGGTGCTCGCCCCCGCCCCGGACGCCTCCGCGGAGCTGCGGAACGAGGCGCAGAACATGGCGCTGCACATCGCCGAGGCGCTCGGCGTCGTCGGCGTGCTCGCGGTGGAGCTGTTCGAGACCGAGGACGGGCTCGTGATCAACGAGCTGGCGATGCGGCCGCACAACTCCGGGCACTTCAGCATCGAAGGCGCCCGCACCTCGCAGTTCGAGCAGCACCTGCGCGCCGTGCTGGACTACCCGCTGGGCAGCACCGAGCTCACCGCGCCCGCCGTGGTGATGGCGAACGTGCTCGGCGCGCCCACCGAACCGGCGATGGGCGTGGACGAGCGGATGCACCACCTGTTCGCGCGGTTCCCGCACGCCAAGGTGCACCTCTACGGCAAGGCGGAGCGGCCCGGCCGCAAGGTCGGCCACGTCACCGTCCTCGGCGACGACATGGCCCCCACCCGCCGCGAGGCGGAGCTGGCCGCGCACTTCCTGTCCACCGGCGAATGGGCCGACGGGCACCCCGTGCACTGACCGCACCGCAGGTGGACGGCCCGCTGGACCGGGTACGCCGGTCTGGTGGGCCGCTCACCTGGACGGATGATGGGATGGGCGGGTCGCGCCGCGGGCGCGGCGGCGGGCGGGCGCCCGCGGAGGACGAGCAGCGACACCGGGCGCGGACGCCCGGCGGGGAGGAACCGGAGATGGCGCAGGAACGGCCGCTGGTCGGCGTGGTCATGGGCAGCGACTCGGACTGGCCGGTGATGGAGGCCGCGGGACAGGCCCTCGCCGAGTTCGACGTGCCGTTCGAGGCGGGCGTGTACTCCGCGCACCGCACTCCGCAGCGGATGCTGGACTACGCCCGCGACGCCGCGGACCGCGGCCTGCGCGTGATCATCGCCGGGGCCGGGGGAGCGGCGCACCTGCCCGGCATGGTGGCCTCCGCGACGGTGCTGCCGGTGATCGGCGTGCCGGTGCCGCTGAAGTACCTGGACGGCATGGACTCGCTGCTGTCGATCGTGCAGATGCCCGCGGGCGTGCCGGTCGCGACCGTCTCGGTCGGCGGGGCGCGCAACGCGGGGCTGCTCGCGGTGCGCACCCTCGCCGCGGACTCCGGTGAGCTGGGCACCCGGCTGCGCGCCGCGATGGCGAGCTTCCAGGAGGGCCTGGAGTCGATGGTCCACGACAAGCACGAGGCGCTGCAGGCGCGCCTCTGACGTCAGCCGGAGGATTCGAGCAGCGCCGCGCCGCGCAGCCGCTCGACGATGGTGGTCACGTCGTGCCGGGCCACCGCCGCCGGGATCCGGTGGCGGTCGGCGAGCTCGCCCGCGATCCGGTCCGCGTCCTGCCCGATCAGCAGGCCGCGCAGCACCTGGGTGCCGGTGCGGTTGAGCAGCCAGCGCCGCCCGGTGCGCTCGTCGCGCAGCACGGTCTCCTCGCCGACGTCGGTCGGGTCGACGTCAGGACGCAGTCGCAGGGGCATCGGTCCTCCCGGTGGAGCCTCGGGTCACGCCGCGCAGCCACGCCTCGCAGCCCAGCAGGTGCTCCAGCGCGACCAGGGTGCGCGGTTCCACGTGCGGCGCGAGCAGGTGCCTGCGCAGCACGCCGGTGTCGACGAGCCCGTGCGCGGCGAGCTCCGAGTCGGTGAACAGCGCCAGGACCGCGCCGCGGTTGCGGCGGAACCCGATGTGCGCGTGCGCCCCGATCCCGGCGTCCGGCCGGACCGCGGGAACGGGCCGGTGCAGCACCGCGTCCGGTGCGGCGCCGCGGACGGCCTCGGCCAGCAGCGGTTTGTACCGCCAGGGTGACGCCCGTTCGGCCGGGCGTACCGCGATCGCGGCCTCCACCACCCGGTCGTCGTAGTAGGGCAGCTCCAGCCGCACCCCGGCCGCCGCGTACCGCCGGACCAGCCGCCGGTATCCGGGGGCGGCGGTGCGCAGCGCGGTGAGCAGCTGGTGCTGCCCGCGGTCGGCGGCCAGCGGTTCGGCGTCGGCGGCCGCGGTGCGCAGCGCGGTGCGGGCGGTGGCCACCGCGTCCGCGCTCGCCCACGGCGCCGCGCGCAGCGGGGCGATGCCCCAGTCCAGCGGGTTCCAGCCCGGCCCGGCCCGGTCCAGCGCGGTCCAGCCCGGCGCCGCCCCGTCCGGCGCGATCCCGCCCGGGAGGTTCCGGCCCAGCACCGAGGTGGCCGGCGCGGGCTCGGTGAGCCGGTCGGACTGCTCCCGCCACCAGTGCGCCACGTCGTGCGCGGCGAACAGCGCCGAGACCGTCGGCAGCAGCGGCCAGTGGTGCAGCGCGCGATATCCGCGCAGCTGCCGGATCGCTTTCACCGGGCTCCTGCGCAGCAGCGAATGCAGATATCCCGGTGGCCCGCCGAATACCGCGTCCCCACCGAATCCGGCGAGGTGCCGGCGCACTCCGCGTTCGCCGAGCAGTTCCGCGCACCGTCCCGCCGCCGCCATCCCGCGAAAGAGCGGAATGGGTTCTTCGTGGTCGGTGAGCCTGCCCGGATCGTCGAATGCGGCGGGAAGTTCGCGTGGGTCGAGCGCGATGTGCGCGCCGTCCGGAAATTGTCGCAGGTATTCGTCGACGAACCGGTTCGGCGATTTCTCGTCCGCGCTTTCCACACGGGTCAGCGTGAGCAGTTCCGGTTCGTCCCGCGCGGCGAGGAAGCACAGCGCGGTCGAATCCATCCCGCCGGAGAGGTCCGCGCCGGTGCGCCCGTCCCCGGTGCGGACCGCGCCGTCGAGCGCCTCCCGGGTGCCGCGGGCGCCGCGGCGCAGCGCCACGTCCGGTTCCGGTGGCCGCCACCACCGCACCTCGCGCGCCCGGTCGGCGTCGATCCGCAGGTACGAGTCCGGGGGCAGGGCCCGCACCCCGGACCACGCGGTGCGCCGGTCCAGCGGCGGCCCGGTCGGCCCGACCGCCACCCGCAGCGCCAGCACCCGCTCGTCGATGCCCGTGCCGGCCAGCTCGGCGAGCAGGTCGGCACGGTCACCGGCGATCGGGACGCCGCCGATCCGGGTGTGGAACACCTGGCGCAGCCCGGAGATCCCGCCCTGCACCCGCACCTCGCCGCGCACCGAGGCGGCCAGGTGCACCCCGCCGGGCAGCCGGTGCAGCACGGCGTCCAGGTCGGCGACGGAGCGCAGCCCGTGCACGATCGACGCGAGCCGGGTGGCGTCGATCGGGCAGGATCCCAGCAGCGCCACCCGGACCGGCCCGAGCGCCACCGGCACCAAGTCGTCGGTGCGGAAGCGGCCGACGAGCCACGGGTTCCCGGAGTCGTGCCGGAGCACGATCCGGCCTTGTGCGGGGAATCGGTCCACGACGTTCTTCAGGGCCGGTACGTCGGGCAGCACGACCCAGCCGGAGTGGTGTGCGAACATGCTCATTCCGCTCTCGAATCGGACCGGGATGCGGCGTAGGGGGAAAACGGCGCCGTGGTCGGTTCCGGTAATTCCACGATTTCCACGAGTGCGGGGGTTTCGTAGCCGTCGGCAGTCGTCTGCTCGTCCATGAATTCCTCCACGGTGCGGTGCAGGCATGGATTCATGCCGATGATCACACTGCTAGGCGATCAGGTGAGGCACAATGCTTCCGGGGGGATGATGACCCCATTCGGTGAAATAAGTACTAGTCACGTAACGAATGCGCCGCGAAAAACTGCGCCGGGACCGTCTCGGCGGTGTCGCGACCGCGCTGCGCGGTCTCAGCCCAGCCGGTGCGCCAGCACCGCTTCGTGGGCCGTCCCGACCGGCCCGCGCTCGTCGAAGAGCCGGGCGCGGGCCACGCCGAGACCGGTGGGTTCGACGTCGCGCGCCATCTCCATGCCGAGCCACTCGCCCGCGGGCTCCCGGTGCAGGTACAGCGTGATGTCGCTGTTGATCCACGGGCCGAACAGCGAGCCGACGGGGCTGCCCGCGCTGATGCAGTCGACGAGGACGGCGACCTGGCTGAGCCTGCTGGTCGGTTCGTCGGGCAGCAGCGGCAGCGGCATCCGCATCCAGGCCTGGGTGGGGCCGCCCGCGAGCTGGTCGCGGACCCAGCGGACCTGCACGACGTCGTGCACTCCCCAGCGCAGCCCGAGCTCGGCGGGCAGCAGCGAGGAGTCCGGCACGCCCTGCGGTCCCGGGAACGGGGTGGGTTCGGCGGCCGGGTCGCCGTCGACCTCGCTGCGGCGCAGCACCTGCGCGGTGGCGCGGGTGACCTCGGTGCCGTGCTGGCTGAGGGTGACTTCGAGGACGCGCAGCCGCTTGCCGGCCCGCACGGTGCGGGTGCCGACGGCGATCCCGGTGCGGGGGACGGGCCGGTGCAGGTCGACGGTGAGCCGGGCGACGAACAGCTCGGGTTCGTCGAGGGCTTCTTCGACGGCGCGGGCGACGAGCCCGGCGACGGGGCCGCCGCCGGTGAGCTCGCCCCACGGGTTGCCTGCGGCTTCGGTGGGCACGAACAGGTCGCCTTCGCGGCGGAAGAGGCTCTCGTCTCGGCGCACGCCCGGATATTACTTGCCGGTATCTTACTTTGGGTAGGTCCGGTGGCCCGTCCCGTGGTGGCGCGGCGGCTGCGGCGTTCGGGTGCGTTCGGGCTGGGGCGTTCGGGGTGAAACCGGTGCGGGATCCGTGACCAGTTTCCCAGTTGAACTTTATTTGAAGGTTCACGTATATGCTGGGCGGCCGGAACCTCCCGAGCCCCCCGAAAGGTGAGCCGATGCAGCACCGTCTCCGCGACCTCACGATCCTGCTGGCCAGGCTGGTGGTCGGCGTGACCTTCGTCTTGCACGCCTACCAGAAGTTCGTGCTCAACGGCCTCTCCGGCGTCGGCGCCGGTTTCGAGCAGATGGGCATCCCGATGCCCGTCGTCGCCGCCGGGTTCACCGCCACCGTCGAACTGCTCGGCGGGCTCGCGCTCATCCTCGGCGTGCTGATGCCGGTGGCCGGTGTGCTGCTCGCCGCCGTGATGCTCGGCGCGCTCGTCACCGCGCACGCCAGCGCGGGCTTCTTCGCCACCGACGGCGGCTTCGAGTACGTGCTGGTGCTCGCCGCGACGGCCCTCGCGCTCGGCTTCAGCGGACCGAAGTACACCGTGCAGGCCCTGTTCACCGGCGGCGCGCAGGCCGAACGCGCCAAGGTCGACGCCTGACCGGTGCGCACCACCGCGCGGGCCGGTCGCCCGGTCCGCGCGGAGAGCTCCGGCGGGGGAGGCCGGACGGATCGTGCTCCGCGGCCGGGGCGGCACCGCTCGGTGGTGGCGCCGCCCGGGAGGGCCGCGGAGCACGGCCGGTCAGCCCGCCAGCTCGACCGTGACCTTCTCGTCCGCGCGCCGCCGCTCCGCCTTCGCCGGGTCCGGATTGCTCACCTGCACCAGGGAGCCCTGCGCGGACAGCACCGACAGCAGGCCGTCCAGCACCCCCTGCGGCAGCGTCCAGTTCCGCGCCGACAGCACCCGGGCCCCGCGGTCCACCCCCTGCTCGGCGGCGCGCCGCGACGCGAGCCCCAGCACCTCGTCCACGCTGAACTCCAGCAGCGCGGGCGCACCGCCCGGCACCGGGTCGCGCGGCACGAAGTCGTCGCCGTGCACCCGCACGTCCGTGGCGTAGTCCACGACCTCCGCGGGCAGCCCGCGCACCGGACCGCCCATCGCGTCCAGGCCGACCGCGGCCACCACGTGCGCGCCCGCGCCCGCATCCAGGGCCGAGCCCGGCACGAACGCCACCTCGGCGCCCTTCGGATCGGCGACCACGTGCGCCCCGCACCACCAGGCGCCCAGCAGCACCCCCAGCGTCTGCCAGTGCGCGGGCAGCGCCACCGCCACCGGGGCGCCCGGTTCCAGGTCGATCTCGTCGACCAGCCAGTTCGCCGTCTTCGCCGCCCAGTTCGCGGTGGTGGCCCTGGACAGCTCCACCCGCGCGCCGGTCGCGTCGTCGTAGTGCGTGATCAGCGGCCGCGGTGATCCGGCGGCCACCATCGGGGCCAGCAACGCCTGCGTGATGCTCATGCCGGGACCCTAGAACCCGCCGCGGCGGCCCGGCGAAGCGAGGTGAGCGGGCCCGTGCTCCGGGCTCAGTTGACGCAGGGGACGCCCGCGGAGCTGATCGCGGGCGACGGCGGGCCCTGCCGCCGCGCCGAACCGTCCAGGTCCAGCGCGGGACCCGCGCCGAAACCGGCGGTGGGCACCAGGTCCGCGACGAACCCCCGCACCTGCGCCGGATCCACCGTCACCACGCTCTGCCCGTGCTCGTCGCGGTCGCCGACCGAGCGCACCGGCAGCGTCACGAACCGCACGCTGCCGGAGGCCAGGCCCTGCATCCGCGCGGCGAACTCGGTGACGTCCCAGCTCTGGTCCAGCACCACCGAGCGCCGCGCCGCCTCCTGCAGCTCGCCGAGCTTCACCGGATCGGTGAGCGTCCCGGTGGACAGCAGCTTGTCCGTCACCGCCGCCAGGAACGCCTGCTGCCGCACGATCCGGTCCAGGTCGCCGCGCGGCAGCCCGTGCCGCTGGCGGACGAACGCCAGCGCGTCGCCGCCGGAGACGGTCTGGCGGCCCGCCGCGAAGTCCGCGCCTGAATCCTTGTCGCTGGTGGCGTGCCGCAGGCACACCTCGACGCCGCCGAGCGCGTCGGTCACCTCGTAGAACCCCAGCAGGTTCACCTCGGCGTAGCGGTCCACCCTGATCCCGGCGAGGCCCTGCACGCTCTGCACCAGCGCGCGCTGCCCGGCCAGCTGCGCGCGCCGCTCGGCGGCGGCGCCCGATCCGGGGTCCTGCCGGGACGCGGCCGCCTTCGCCAGCCCGTACACCGCGTTGATCTTCTGGGTGCCGCCGCCGGGCACCGGCACCGAGGTGTCCCTGGGCAGCGATACCGCCGTCGGCTGCGCGCCGTCGTGCGGGATCCGCAGCAGGATCAGCGTGTCCGTGTTGAGCCCGCTGGTGCTCTCGGTGCGCAGCTCGCGCAGCACGCTCAGCGGCAGCGGATCGCCCTGCGCGTCGGTGCGGCTGTCGTTGCCGACCAGCAGCACGTCGGTGGCGCCGTCGTCGGCGGGCGGCGCGTCGGGCGTCTCGGTGAGCACCTGGGATCCACCGACCTCGTCGCTGAGCCGGTCCAGCGCGGTCCACCCGGCCGCGACGACCGCGAGCACGCACGCCGACAGCAGCGCGATCGCCGCCCGGCCGAAGATCCGCAGCGCGCGGCCCCCGCGCCTCCCCGGCGTCCCGGGGGAGTCCTGTTCGCCGGCCACGGTTCCTCCCCGATACTGCGGCCTGCCCGGCGGTCCGCCCCGACAGCGGCCCGATCCCGGAATTGATCCACTCTAACCGGATCACCCCGCCGGACGGGCCCGTTCCGGGCGCGTGGCGGGGTGATCGGCGGTGCGAGGAGGGATCAGTTCACGCAGGGCACTCCGCCCGCGTTGATCGGGCCGTCCGGTCCGTTCGGGTTCTGCTGGGCGGGCAGCGGCCGGGCCTGCGCGGGCCCGTCGAGCCGGATCTGCTTGCCACCGGCGAAGTTCTGCGTGCCCGGGCCCGCGTAGTCCGAGCCCAGGTAGACCTCCACCGCACCGGCGCTCAGGTTGCTGCTCTCCTTCAGCGGCAGCCCGCCGAGGGAGTCGGCGACCTGCTGCGCGGCGGCCTCGTCGCCGGACGCGTGGTAGACCAGCGAGGACGGCATCGAGTCGGCGTTGGAGCTGCCGCCCTGGGTGAAGCCCTCCTGGCTGAGGGTGCTGAGCACGTCGGCGGCCAGCCCCGTCTTGCCGGAGGCGTTGAAGACGCTGACCGTGGTGCCGCTGCGCTGCTCCTCGGCGGCCTTCTCCTCCTGCTCCTTCGCCTGGCGTTCCGCGGGCGGCAGCAGCAGGTTGTCCACGAACTGCTTGACCTCGCGCGGGTTCGCCTCGACGTCCTCGGCGCCGGATTCGCCGACCAGCTCGATCGGGATGGTCTGGAAGTCGATGTCGCCACCGGCGATGCCGGACATCTGCTGGGCGAAGTCCACCACGTCCCAGCCCTGGTCCAGCACCACGGACTTCTCCAGCGCCTGCATCAGCGCGCCGAGCTTGCTCGGGTTGCTCAGGGTGCCGGAGGACAGCATCTTGCCCGCGAGCCCGGACATGAACACCTGCTGGCGCACCACCCGGTCCAGGTCGCCCCGCGGCAGGCCGTGCCGCTGGCGGACGAAGGCCAGCGCGTCGGCGCCGGCGATCGTCTGCGGACCGGCGTTGAACACCGCGCCGGAGTAGGAGCTGTCGTCGACGTCGTCGAGCAGGCACACGTCCACGCCGCCGACGGCCTTGGTGATGTCGTGGAAGCCCAGCAGGTTCACTTCGGCGTAGTGGTCGATGCTGGCACCGGAGAGCTCTTCGATCGTTTTGATCAGGAACTTCTGGCCCTCGGCCTTGGACTGCAGCTCCAGCTGCCTGGGGTCGGTGACGCCCTCCTGCTCCAGCCGGTGGTGGGCCTCGCTCTTCGCGCGGCCGAGGGCGGAGTTGAGCTTCTGCTCTCCGAATCCGTTGCCGAGCTGGACCATGGTGTCGCGGGGGAAGGAGACCGCGCTGGCGCGTTGTCCGCCGTTGGGGATGCGCACCAGGATCATGGTGTCGGTGAGGTCGCCGCCCTCGTCGTCGGTGGTGCGCAGTTCCTTGAGCACTTCTTCGGGCAGCGGGTTCCCGTCGGCGTCGGTGCGGCTGTCGTTGCCGACCAGCAGCACGTCGGTGGCCCCGTCGGGCGAGTTCAGCCCGCTGCCGATCACATCGCTGCCGGAGAGGCCGTTGTTCAGGTTGCGCAGCGTTCCCCACGCGTAGCCGGTGGTGCCGAGCACCAGCACCGACAGCAGCGCGGCCACGGTGCGGCCGATGTTCCCGCCGGTGCGGCGCGCGGGGCGCGCGTGCTCGTCGGGCGGCGGGGGTGCGGGCGGTGCCGCGGGGTTGCGGTGACCGGCGGCGGCCGCCGCGGCCCGGCGGCTCGATCGGGACGGCCGGTCGGGTGCCGCGTGATCGCCGCGGGGGCGATCCGGCTTGGCGCGGTCCTTGGCCCGCTCCGGCTTGGCGCGCTCGGGTGTGGCCCGCTCGGGCTTGGGTCGGTCGGCCGGGGTCGGTCGACCGGGCTCGCCGCCTGCGGGTCGTCCGGCCGGTGCGCCGCCGGGGCGGGGCCTGCCGGGAGTGCCGCCGGCCGGGCCGCCCTTCGGCCCGCGCGGGGGGACGGGCCTGCCCGGCTGCCCTGGTGGGCCACCTGGCCGTCGCGACCGGTCGTCCACGCCGAATCCTCCTTGGGGCCTGCCTTGCGAGCGTTGCTCCTCGCCGGGGTGATGTCGGCGGGGTCACCGTGCAGGCTAACGGTGATCTGTCGCCGGGGTTGCGCGCGGGCGGGACCATCGACGTCACTCGAACGATGGACAGGGCTGATCACGCAGAGCACTGTCCGAACTCATTCTGCGTGGCGATCCGCGGAGCCCCACGAGCCCCTCCCGGCACTCCGGTAGCGGCCGGGAAACCCCCCACAACCGGTGCGCACGAGATTCGCGCCGGTACCGTGATCCGGCCGGTCGCGCGCGTGGCAGACTGCGGGCGACGCCAGCCCGGCCCGGATCATCGTCCGGCCCGGTCGCCTCTTTCGGGAAGGTGCCATGCGAGTTCTGATCACCGGCGGTGCCGGTTTCATCGGGTCGCACTTCGTGCGGCAATCGCTCGGCGGTGCCTACCCGGAGCTCGCGGACGCCGAAGTCGTGGTGCTCGACAAGCTCACCTACGCGGGGAACAGGGAGAACCTGCGCCCCGTCGCGGAAGACCCGCGGCTGCGGTTCGTGCAGGGCGACATCTGCGATCCGGAGCTCGTCGCCGACCTGATGCGCGGGGTCGACCTGGTGGTGCACTTCGCCGCCGAGTCCCACGTGGACAGGTCGATCCTCGGCGCCTCCGACTTCGTGCGCACCAACGTCCTCGGCACCGACGTGCTGCTGCAGGCCGCGCTCGCCGCCGAGGTCGGCAAGTTCGTGCACGTCTCCACCGACGAGGTGTACGGCTCCATCGACGAGGGCTCCTGGCCCGAAGCGGACCCGCTCGAACCGAACTCGCCGTACTCCGCCGCGAAGGCGGGCTCGGACCTGCTGGCCCGCGCCTACTTCCGGACCCACGGCCTGCCGGTGTGCGTGACCCGGTGCTCCAACAACTACGGGCCGTACCAGTTCCCGGAGAAGATGCTGCCGCTGTTCATCACGAACCTGCTGGACGGGCGGCAGGTGCCGCTCTACGGCGACGGCGGCAACGTGCGGGACTGGCTGCACGTCACCGACCACTGCCGCGGCATCCGGCTCGTGGCCGAATCCGGGCGGCCGGGCGAGGTGTACAACATCGGCGGCGGCACCGAGCTGACCAACCGACGGCTCACCGACCGGCTGCTGGCCGAACTCGGCGCCGACGAGTCGATGGTGCGGCCCGTCGAGGACCGCAAGGGCCACGACCGCCGCTACTCGGTGGACCACACCAAGATCAGCACCGAGCTGGGCTACCGGCCCGTCGTCGACTTCGACGAGGGCCTCGCCGACACCATCCGCTGGTACCGGGAGAACCGGGCCTGGTGGGAACCGCTGAAGCAGGCGGCGACGATCAGCCGATGACGGAACGGGAAGCGGGCCCGATCACCGGGCCGGACGAGATCGCGCTGCTGATCCCCGGCGGCCGCGGCCAGCTGGGCCGCGAACTGCGCCGCCGCGCGCAGGGCAGGCTCGGCCTCGTGCACGCGCCCGGCTCCGGCGAGCTCGACGTCCGCGACGAGCAGGACGTCACCGACGAGGTGGACTCGTTCGCCGAGACCGCGCGGGACAACGACCTGCGGCCCGTCGTCATCAACGCCGCCGCGCACACCGCGGTCGACGCGGCCGAAGGCGAACCGGACCGGGCCGCGGCGATCAACGAGGCCGGGGCCGCGGCGCTGGCCCGCGCCTGCGCGGTGCGCCGGGTGCCGCTGGTGCACCTGTCCACCGACTACGTCTTCGACGGCACCGCGGACGCGCCCTACGAACCGTCGGACGAGACCGGGCCGCGCACGGTGTACGGGCGCACCAAGCTCGCCGGGGAGCGCGCGGTCCTCGCCGCCGCCGAGCGGGCCTGGGTGGTGCGCACTTCCTGGGTGTACGGCGCCGGGGGCGGGAACTTCGTCAAGACGATGGTGCGGCTCGCCGGCGAGCGCGAGCAGGTGACCGTGGTCGAGGACCAGATCGGCGGACCCACCTGGACCGGTGACCTGGCCGCGGGCCTGCTGGAGCTGGCCGGGCTGCTCGTCGAGCGGCGCGACCCGGCGGACCGGGTGCTGCACTGCACGAACTCCGGGCAGGCCAGCTGGTACGAGTTCGCCCGCGCCGTGTTCGCCGAGATCGGCGCCGACCCGGACCGGGTGCTGCCCTGCGGCACCGCCGACTTCCCGCGGCCGGCGCCGCGGCCCGCCTACTCGGTGCTGTCCCCGCGCGCGTGGCGCGCGGCCGGGCTGGGCCCGCTGCGCGATTGGCGTTCGGCGCTGGCGGCGGCGTTCGAGGTGGACGGCGCGGCGCTGCGCGGCGAGGACTGACGCGGGCTCGGTGCCCGTTCCCGGTCCGGTCCGGTCCGGCCGGCGTTCTCCCGGTCTGCCCGGCGTTCTCCCGGTCCGCTCACCGCTCTCCCGGTCCGCTCACCGCTCTCCCGGTCCGGCCGCGGTTCTCCCCGGTCCGGCCCTTCGTCCCGGCTCGAATCCGGTCCGGGCTTCCGGCCGACGGCCTCGCGCGCCGCGTTCGCGCATTCGCCCGGCCGTTTCGTTGCTCCTGCATTCGATTCGAGCCGTTCGGTTTCCGATTCACCATTACCGCTGCCAGCGACCGTGTTACAGGCGAACGGGTGATCGTTGCTCCGGATCGGCGCGAGAACCGCTGCGGTACTTAGCGGTAACGATACCGAAGTAGTCACTCTTCGAGCCTAGCGCGATCACTTGTTCGGCGGGTTGGCAGCGAGTTCCCGGCATGAGGAAATTTCACCGCGGCCGGTGAAGTGTCGGGCCGACTGGAATGTCGCGGAAATCGCATGATCTGCGCTCGGAGAAAGGTATGCCATGGACTTCCGGTACGAAGCATTCTGCTTCGCCGATCCGCTGTTCTTCGACGAGCAGAACGGCGCTTCCGGTGGTCCCGGCGAATACGCGCGGCTGCTTGAACTCCCGGAGGTCCCCAGCTGGTCGGACGCCACCGCGGGCGGGTGGCGGATGCTGCGGCCGCGCGGCGTCGACCTGCCGTCCCAGGGCTGGAAGGTGCACGTGTCGGCGACCCTGGAGAACGCGGAACGCGTGCTGCGCATCGTCGGCGGACATTGCCTGCGCAATCGGATCGCGTTCAAGCACCTGACCGGTCGCGACGTGCTCCTCGCCCGCAACTCCAAATACGCGTCGCGCTCGTCGAGCGGGAAGTTCATGACGCTCTACCCGGTCGACGACAATCATCTCGAACGCATTCTGCTCGAACTGTCCGGGCCGCTGGGCGGTGAATCCGGGCCCTACGTGCTGAGCGATCTCCGCTGCGGTGCGGGCCCGCTGTACGTGCGCTACGGCGGATTCGAACAGCGCTGGGTGGAAGTCGGCGGAACCCGGGTGCTCGCGGTCGAACGACCCGATGGCGCCCTCGTTCCCGATGCGCGCGGACCCGGGTTCTCGGTGCCCGACTGGGTGCGGCTGCCCGCATTCCTCGAACCGCACCTGGCCGCCCGCCGGGGCGACGGGTCGACCCGGTTCCCGTACCGGGTGACGTCCTCGATGCACTTCTCCAACGGCGGCGGCGTGTACCGCGCCACCCGGGAATCCGACGGGCTCGACGTGGTGCTCAAGGAGGCCCGGCCGCACGCCGGGCTGGACCGCGACGGCACCGACGCCGAAGTCCGGCTGCGCCGGGAGCACCAGGTGCTGCGGCACCTCGACGGCGTGCCCGGCGTGCCCGCGGTGCACGAGCTGTTCACCGCGTGGGAGCACACCTTCCTCGCGCTCGAACCGGTCCCCGGTCGCAACCTCGGCTCCTGGCTGGCCCGGAACTACCCGCTGACCCGCAGCGGCACCACCGCGGAAGACCTCGCCGACTACGCCGACCGCGCGCTCGCCCTGCTCGACCGGGTGCGCGACCTGATCGACCGGGTGCACGCGCGGGGCGTCGTGTTCGGCGACCTGCACCCGCTGAACGTGCTGGTCGACGAGGACGACTCGGTGGCGCTCGTCGACTTCGAGATGGCCGAGCCGGACCCGGACGCGCCGCGGCCCGCGCTCGGCGCGCCCGGCTTCCGCGCCCCTCCCGGATGCAGCGGCACCGAGGTGGACGGGCACGCGCTCGCGGCCCTCGCGCTGTGGATGTTCCTGCCGCTGAACGCGCTGCTGGAACTGGCGCCCGGCAAGCTCGACGCGCTCGTCGACGTGGCGCGGCGCCGCTTCCGGCTGCCCGCCGAGTACGGCGGGGCGCTGCGCGACCGCCTGCTGCCCGCCGGCACCGCACCCGCCACCACCGAACTGGACCAGCCCGCGCCGGACTGGGGCATCGTCCGCAAAGGACTCGCCGAAGGCGTGCTCGGCAGCGCCACCCCGGCACGCGCGGACCGGCTGTTCCCCGGCGACATCGAGCAGTTCCGGGTCGGGGGCACCGGCATCGCCCACGGCGCCGCGGGCGTGCTGCTCGCGCTGGACGTCGCAGGCGCGGGCCGCTACCCGGAGCACGAGCAGTGGCTGCTCGACGCGGTGCGCCGCACCCCGCCGCAGCGGCCCGGCCTGCTCGACGGCGCGCACGGCACCGCGCACGTCCTCGACCACTTCGGGCACCGCGAAGCCGCGCGAGAACTGGTCGACTCCGCCGCCGGGCTCACCGCGCAGACCACCGGCCACGGCTACGGCGCCGGACGGGCGGGCATCGCGCTGAACCTGCTGCACCTGGCGCACCGCTGGGACGACGGGGAGCTGCTGCGGCGCGCGGTGCACCTGGGCAGCAGGCTCGCCGACGAACTTCCCGCCGCCGCACCACCCGGCGAGGTGGGCCGGGCCGGGCTGCTCGACGGCTGGTCCGGGCCCGCGCTGCTGTTCGCGCACCTGCACGACGTCACCGGGGAGCGCGCCTGGCTGGACCTGGCCGACCGGGCGCTGCTGCGCGACCTCGACGAGTGCACCCACCTCGACGGCGGCGGCCTCCAGGTGCGCGACGGCGGCGCCCGAACCCTGCCGTACGCGGGAGTCGGCAGCGCGGGCATCGCGCTCGTCGCCGAAGAGCTCGCGCTGCGCCACCCCGATGCCGAATGCCTGCGGCGGCAACCGGAACTGCTGACCGCCTGCCTCGGCGAATTCGTCATCCACCCGGGACTGCTGCACGGCCGCTGCGGGCTGCTCGCGGCGCTGGCCGCGGCGAACCGGCGGCTCCCCGACCCGGAGCGGACCGCGGCGATCGGCACCCACCTCGCCGCGCTCGGCTGGCACGCGCTGCCGATCGGTGACGGCGGCATCGCCATGCCCGGCAACCAGCTGCTGCGGCTGTCGATGGACGTCGCCACCGGCGGCGCCGGAGTGCTCGCCACCGTCGCCGCCGTCCTCGACGGGCACGGCAGGGTCCTGCCGTTCCTCGGCACCGCGCCGTGAGCACCGCCGTGAACAGCGCGGCGAACACCGCTGTGAACCGCGCCGTGAGCACCGCCGTGAGCACCGCGCACCGGCCGGGCGACCGGCACCACGAACTCCGGGCGGAATCCCGCCCGGTCAACGAAGGAAACGACGGAAGGAACGACCATGGAGATGGTCCTGCAGCTCCAGGAGCTCGAAGCCCAGCACGACGCCTCGTTCGGCGGTGGCGGCGGTGGCGGCGACAACGGCAGCAACCTGAGCCTGCTCGCGAGCTGTGCCAACAGCACGGTGAGCCTGCTCACCTGCCACTGATCGCGGCGTCGCCCGCCTCGTCCCGCGCGGGGGTCAGGTGGCGGAGCTCCGACGACCCGCTCGAACCAGTGCGGCGAGCCCACGTCCGGCGGCCCACCCGCCGGACGGCGGGACCGCCTCCGGGAGCAGGTCGTCGCGGAACCGCGACGGTGCCGGTCGCGACCGGTGGGCACCGGTCGGCGCACGCGCCGGCCGAGCGACGGCACCACGCGGAGCACGATCCCGAGGCAGGCGACGGGTGAGGAGCAGCCCCGGCACCCCACACGGTGCCGGGGCTTTTCCCTGCTGCGCCGGGGGTTCTTCTTCCTCGGTGGTCGGGTGGCGGAACCTCGGCGGTTCCCTCGTTGCGGGATCGCCGACGGGTGCTGGGACGTCGCGGGTGATCGGGGGTGTTCGCCGCGGTGGTGGGGATCGGGATGGAGGACGGCGGATGATGGACGACGAGCGGGTGCTGCGGGACGCGGTGCGCGCGCAGCGGGGGCCGGTGCTGCTGCTGGTGCTGACCGCGCTGGCGGCGGCGGGCTGCGCGCTGCTGGTGCCCGCGGCACTGGCGCGGACCGTCGACGCGGCCGTCGCCGCCGCCGCGGGGAACGGTGCCGCCGGACCGCTGCTGGTCCTGCTGCTGCTCGGCTGCGGCGGGATCGCCGCCCAGGTGCTGGCCGTGCTGCTGTCGGCGCGGATCACCGCCGCCACCACGGCCCGGCTGCGCACCGGCCTGGCCGAGCGGCTGGTGCTCCTCGGGCACCGCGGCGGGTTCGCCGCCGGGGACGCGGTCAGCAGGCTCACCGGGGACTGCGCGGGCGCGGGCGCGATCACCGCGACGTTGGTGGAGCTCACGACCTCGGTGCTGCTGTCCGCGGGAGCGCTCGGCGCGCTGGTGCTGCTGGACTGGCGGGTGGCGCTGGTGTTCGTGGTGTTGCTGCCGCTCGCGGTCCTGCTGGCCCGGTCGCACCTGCGCAGCACGGCCGCGGACCTGCTCGACTACCAGGAGGCGTCCGGCGAGCTGGGCGCCCGGCTGCTCGACGCGGTCACCGGGCTGCGCACCATCGCCGCCGCCGGGGTCGCCGAGCAGGAGGCGCAGCGGGTGCTGCGGCCGCTGGCGCGGCTCGGCGCGGCGGGCGCGGGCACCTGGCGCACCCAGGCCCGGTTGATGTGGCGGGCCGGGTTGTTGCTGCCGCTGGTGCAGATCGCGGTGCTGGGCGCGGCCGGGATCGGCGTGTTCGCGGGCAGGCTCAGCGTCGGCGAGGTGCTCGCCGCGTTCGGCTACGCCACCGCGGGCATGGCGGTCGTGCGGCAGTCGGCGCTGTTCACCGCCCTGTCGCGCGCCCGCTCCTGCGCGCGGCGGATCGCGGAGGTGCGCGGGAGCGCACCGGATCCGACCGGCACCCGGGTGCTGCCGCCGGGGCCGGGGGAGCTGCGCGTCCGCGGTGCCGCGGTCGACGAGGTGCTCGACGGGCTCGACCTGGTGGTGCCCGCGGGCACGATCGTCGCCGTCGTCGGGCGTTCCGGTGCGGGCAAGTCCACCTTCGCCGAACTGCTCGCCGGGCTGCGCCCGCCGGACCGGGGCCGGGTGCTGCTGGACGGGGTGCCGGTGGCGGAGCTGGACCCGGCGGCGGCGCACGTCGGGGTGGCCTTCGCCCGGCCGGCGCTGCTCGGGAGCACGGTGGCGACCGCGGTGTCCTACGGGGCCGTCGAAGCCGACGTGGCCGCCGCCTGCCGCGCCGCCCAGGTGCACGACCTGGTGACGCGGCTGCCCGACGGCTACCTCACCCCGCTCGCCGACGTCCCGCTCTCCGGCGGGGAGGCGCAGCGGCTCGGGCTGGCCCGCGCGCTGGCCAGGACGCCGCGGCTGCTGGTGCTCGACGACGCCACCGCCAGCCTGGACACCATCACCGAGGACCGCGTGGAGCGCGCCATCACCACCGCGCTGCCCGGCCGCACCCGCGTCGTGGTCACCCACCGCGCGGGCACCGCGCGCCGCGCCGACCTCGTGGTGTGGCTCGACGAGGGCCGGATCCGGCGCGCCGCCCCGCACGCGGAGCTGTGGGCCGACCCGGACTACCGCGCCCTGTTCACCGAGGAGGCGCCGTGCTGATCGGCGAATACCGGCGGGCCCTGACCGGGCACCGGCGCGGCTGGGCGGTGCTGCTGGCCTGCTCCGCGCTGGAGGCCGCGCCCGCGCTGCTGTCCGGGACGTTCGTGCGCAACGCCGTCGACCGCGGGTTCGCCGCCGGCCGGTTCGACGTCGGCGCGGCCTGGCTGCTCGCGTTCGCCGCCGCCGCGGTGCTCGGCGCGACCGGGGTCCGGTTCGTGTGGCGGCGCATCGGCGCCATCGTGGAACCGCTGCGGGACGTGCTGGTGCGCCGCGTCGTGCGCGACGTGCTCGCCGACACCGTCCCGCCGCGCGGCGGACCGGACGCGGCGGGCGTCGCCCGGATCACCCAGCACGTGGAGGTGGTGCGGGACGCGACGGCGGGACTGCTCGTGCAGGCCAGAGGACTGCTGGTGTCGGTGGTCGCCGCGCTCGCCGGGGTGGCGGCGCTGGACCCGCTGCTGCTGTGGCCGGTGGCGCCGCCGGTGCTGCTGGCGATCGCGCTGTTCGGGTGCTCGCTGCCCGCGCTGGCCCGCAGGCAGCGCGGCCTCGCCCTCGCCGACGAGCGGGCCGCCACCCGGGCCGGGGCGGTGCTCACCGGGCTGCGCGACGTGGCGGCCTGCGGCGCGCAGCGGCAGGCGATCGGCGCGGTGCGCGCCGCGGTGGACGAGCAGGCCGCGGCCGCGGTGCGGATGTCCACCGCCGCCGCGCTGCGCACCCTGATCATCGGCGCCGGGGGACTGCTGCCGGTGCTGCTGGTGCTGGCCATCGCACCGTGGGCCGTCGACGCGGGACGGCTCACCGCGGGCGCGGTGCTCGGCGCGCTGGTGTACGTCACCGGCACCGTGCAGCCTGCGCTGCACGGGCTGGCCGCCACCACCGGATCGGTGCTGCTGCGGCTGCTGGTGGGGCTGCACCGGCTCGCCGAGATCGGCCGCGAGGAACCCGCGGACCGGCCGCGCGGCGTGCCGAACGGACCGGAGGTGCGGGCGCGCGGGCTCACCCACCGGTGGGGCGACCACGCCGAACCCGTGCTGTCCGAACTGGACCTGGACCTGGCCTCCGGCGATCACCTGGCGGTCGTCGGACCCAGCGGCATCGGCAAGTCCACCTTCGCCGGGCTGCTCACCGGCACCACCGCGCCCACCGGCGGCTCGGTGCGCATCGGGGGAGTGGAGGTCGCCGAGCTCGACCCGGCGCTGCGGCACCGGCTCATCGCGTTCACCCCGCAGGAGACGTACCTGTTCGCCGGTACGGTGCGGGAGAACCTGGCGCTGCTGGCGGCCGGGAGCACCGACGAGCACCTGCTGGCCGCGGCAGGCGAAGTCGGAGCCGCCGACCTGGTCGGCGCGCTCGGCGGGCTGGACGGCGCCGTGCGGCACGGCGGCACCGGCCTGTCGGCGGGGCAGCGGCAACTGCTCGCGCTGGCCAGGGTGCACGCGAGCGCGGCGCCGATCGTCGTGCTCGACGAGGCCACCGCGCACCTCGACGGCCCCGCCGAAGCCCGCGCCGAACGCGCCTTCGCCGCCCGCGGCGGGGTGCTGGTGGTGATCGCGCACCGGCTCGGCTCGGCGCGGCGCGCGAACCGCGTGCTGCTGCTCGACGGCGGCGGCGCCCGGCTCGGCGCACCCGACGAACTGCTCGCCGGCTCCGCGACCTACGCCGAGCTGGTGCGCGCCTGGGACGGCGTCCCGCCCGACCTCAGCGGACGGTGAGCAGGCAGTCCCGCAACCGGATCAGCCCGTCCCGCAACCGCGTCTTCACCGTCGCGGCCGGGGCGGCCAGCCGGTGCGCCGCCTCCCGGTAGTCGAGCCCGCAGTAGTAGGTCAGCGCCACCGCCTCCCGCTGCAACGCGGTCAACCCGGCCAGGCAGCCCCGCACCTCGCAGTGCTCGCCGCGGATCAGCACCGCCTCCACCACCGAGTCGTGCGCGATCTGGTGCGAGCGCGCCGCGAACCGCAGTTCCCGCGCCCGCGCCGCCCGCACCGAGCGCAGCCGGTCCACGGCCCGCCGGTGCGCGACGGTGAGGACCCAGCCGATCGCGCCGCCGCGCTCCGGCCGGTACCGGGCTGCGGTGCGCCACACCTCCACGAGCGCCTCCTGGGTGACCTCCTCCGCCTGCGCGTCGTCGTCGAGCACGTCGCGGGCCGCCGCGTGCACGAGCACCACGACCCGGTCGTAGAGCAGCTCGAACGCGCGCTGGTCGCCCGCGGCCACCCGGAGCAGCAGTGCGTCCGGTCCGTCCCGCGCCCCCGCGCCCTGGGGCTGCCGCATCCGATCTCCCGTCCCGTCGTCCGCCCGTACTCCCGGTGTTCGGTGCCGACCGGGGCGGCGACGGGCCGAAACGGTGATCCGGCCAGGAACGGCGCGAATCGGGCGCCCGCGAAGAAGGCCACCGGGCACTGCCCGGTGGCCTTCCCGCTGCGTCGGCCGGATCAGATGCCGAGGCCGCCGGTCAGGTCCTCGACGGTGCCCTCGACGCCGCCGACGGGGCCGTCGGCACCGGTCAGCGGGGCCGTCAGGTCCGCCATCGGGGCGACGCCGCCGACCACGTCGTCGACCGGCAGCTCACCGGTGACGTCCTGCACCGAACCCATGACGCCGCCGCCGTCGACGCCGCCGAGGTCCAGCCCGCCGGTCAGGTCACCGGCGCCGGTGAGGTCCGAGAGCTGACCGGTCAGGTCGCCGCCCTGGACGCCGCCGACGGTGTCCTCCAGGCCGCCGACCACGTCGGTGACGCCGTTGCCCGCGACGTTGCCCGCGTTCAGGTCGCCGGTCAGGCCGCTGATGTCACCGGTGTTGATGTCGCCGACCAGGCCGACGTCGTTGCCGTTGCCGACGGGCGCGCCCAGCTGGTTGTCCGAGCCGGTGCTGTCCTCGCTGCGGGACATCTCGGTGCTGTTGCCGCTGTTCTCGGTGGACTGCTCGTCGGTGGTGCGCGCCGTCGGCGACAGCAGGCCTTCGACGTCGCCGAGCGCGGTGAAGATCTCCGGGGTGGCCATGGTGCTCTCCAATTCATCGGGGCCGTTCGGGAGGAACGGCATCAGGGCGTCCGCGGGTGCGCCGTGGCCGTCGGCGGCGAGCGCCACCAGCCCTGGGGGCAGGGCTCGGGTGAACTCGTCGACGACCTCGACCGGTGCGAGGTCGAGGGCCAGGGAGGCGGCGTGCACCACGTCCGCACCGCTCAGCTCGGGCAGGCCCGCCTGGTCCAGGAATGCGCGCGGTTCGGCGGTGAACTCGGCGCGCGATTCCGCGCCGGTCACCACTCTCCGCAATATTTCGTACACCGTGTCCACGGTTCGCACGCTCCGTTCCCAGGGATTCCGCACGAGCGGGGCGGAACGGTTGTGGCGAAGTCATCGGTACCCGCCGCACAGCCTCGTCCGAGCCTGCCAGGACTCGGATTCCGGGGACCGATCGCACCGCGACCCTCGCGCCGCCGACCCGTTCCGCCCGTGGTCACCACGCTAGGAGAGCTGCGGGAAGCAGGACATGGGGGTGATCCCCGTACGGTTTTCCGCTATTAGGGGATCGGGTGCGAACTGATTCTCCAGCGGCAGATCAGGAACGCGGCGGGAAATCGATTGGTCGATTTCCGGTGGGATTCGACACCGAGTTCCGGCGGCGTTCCCCATCGATTCGGATAAACATCGCGCGGGGACCGATCGATCGGGCCCGCGGCTACGAAGGAATGCGGTGCCGGGTGCTGCCACGGCACCTTCGCACGGATCGCGGCCGCCGCGGTCACGGTCCGGGAGTGCCGGGATACCGGGTGTGCATCGGTGTGGTCGCGGCATCGGTGTGGTCGCGGAACCGGGGCGGACGGCCGGACGCGGCCGGGTCAGCTCGCCGCGCGCTCGTAGGCGCGCAGCGTCGCCTCCGCGCAGCCGCGCCAGGTGAAGCGGGCCGCGTGCGCCCGCCGCGCCGCCACCGCCGCCGGGTCCGGGGCGGCTTCCGCGGCCCGCCGCAGCGCCGCGCGCAGCGCCGCCGCGTCGCCGTGCGGGACGAACTCCGCCAGCCCGCCGGTGACCTCCCGCAGCACCGGCAGATCCGAGCAGATCACCGGCACCCCGCAGGCCAGCGCCTCCAGCGCGGGCAGCCCGAAGCCCTCATCCCGCGAGGGCAGCACCAAAGCCCGCGCCCCGGCCACCACGCTGCGCAGCTCCGGTTCCGGCAGGTACCCGGTGCGCAGCACCTTGCCGGTCTGCCGCGCCTCGCCCGGACCGGCCAGCACCAGCGGCGGCAGGTCCCGGTCGTGCGCGCGCAGCAGCACCTCCACGCCCTTGCGCGGGCCTTCGGCGCCGACGAACGCGAAGTACTCGTCCGGCAGGCCCAGCCGGTGCAGCTCGGCACCCGGTGGCACCGCCTCGAACCACTCCGGGTCCACGCCCAGCGGGGTGACCGCCACGTCCGCGCGCGGCACCCCGAACCGCTCGGCGACGACGTCGGCGACCGCGGCGCTCGGCGTGCACACCACCGCGGCCCGCCGCACCGAGGAGCGCACCAGGTCGGCGAAACCCGGCTCCGCCTCGGCGGGCTCGTCCAGGAACGCCAGGTCGTGCACCGTCACCACGCCGCCCGCGCGCACCGCGGGCGGCAGCGCGAAGTTCGTGCCGTGCACCACGTCCACCGCGCCCGCCAGCAGCTCCACCGGCGGGAACGGCACCCGGGTCCACAACGCCCGCACCGCCCGCGCCGGCACCGGCACGCCGGTGGCCCGCACCCCCGGCGGCACCGCCCCGCGCAGCGCGCGCCAGCCGCGCGCGGTGAACCCGATCGCCCGAGCGTCCACATCGGACATCCGGCCGAGCTCTGCGCTCAACGACGCGGTGTAGCGCCCGATCCCGGTGCGCCTGCCCAGCAGCGGAGTGCCGTCCAGCAGGACCCGCAGCGGCCCGCTCACCGCTTGCGGAGCCGATCACCGGCCAGCCTGCGCAACCGGCCACCGGCCCGCCGCGCCACCTCGACCGGGCCACCCGCGTCCAGGTATTCGCGCAGCAGCGCCACATCGCGGCGCACCGCCTCCACCCGGTCCGGCGGCTGCGTCCGGGTCAGCGGCGACGCGGCCCGCAACCGGTCCGCGGCCGGGCGCGGGTCGCGGCAGAACTCGGTGAGCGGCGCCAGCACCGACTCCCAGGTGAACCGCTCCCGCACCGCCTCGATGCGTTCCCGGCAGGACGCGGCGAACTCCGCGTCGTAGAGCACCCGCTCCAGCGCCGCGGCCAGCGCGTCCGGGTCCTCGGCGGGCACCACCACGCCCAAGCCCTCCTGCCGCACCAGGTCCGCGAACGAATCGCCGTCCGTCGTCACCACCGGCAGACCCGACCACAGGTAGTCCAGCACCCGGGTGCGGAACGCGAACGTCGTCTCCACGTGCTCGAAGTGCGAGGTCACGCCGCAGTCGGCGTCCAGCAGGAAGTTCTGCCGCTCCCCGTACGGCACCCACGTCTCGTTGAAGAACACGTGCTTGCCGGTCAGCCCCAACCGGCTCGACAGGTGCCGCGTCCGGTCCGCCATGCCCATCTCCGGCACGTCCGGGTTCGGATGCTTCATGCCGAGGAAGAACAACCGCACGTCGTGGTGCCGCCGCGCGACCCGGTCCACCGCGTGCAGCAGCGTCAGCGGGTCGAACCAGCTGTAGACGCCGCCCGCCCACAGCACCACCTTGTCGTCGGCGTCCACGCCCGGCTGCACGCCCTTGATCGCCGGACCGGTGCGGCGCGGCGCCACCGAGGACAACCCGAACGGCACCACCTCCAGCAGCGAGCGCACCGTCGGATCGGTGTCGTAGAGGCCCGGCGTCAACCGGCCCAGCGACGCCAGGTGCCCCAGCCAGAAGTGCCGCTGCCGCTCCGAGGCGCACAGGAAGAAGTCACCGCGCTCCAGCTGCGAGTTCAGCACCTTCGTCACCCCGCGCAGGTCGGCGGCGCGGCGTTCGTCGTCGGTGTCCCGGCCCTGCTCCAGCAGCTCCAGGTGCATCGGGTCGTACACGTCGCACACCACGACCTTCGTGGAGTCGGCGTGCTTGAGCGCGGGCACCATCTCCAGCACGTGGCCCTGCACGATCACCACGTCCGCCCACTCCACGTGCGCGGCGAGCTCGCGCGGTTTCGCCGCCACCACGGGGAAGGCCGACTCCGGCGGGTTCACGTGCGCGTTCACGCTGACCAGCCGCACCTGGTGCTCGGCGCTGAGCACCTCCGCCATGTGCCAGGCGCGGATCGCCGGGCCCGCCATCCGCTCGGCCACCGAGTCCCCGGTGATCACCGCGATGGTGCGGGGGCGGCCGTAGACCTCGTCCAGGCCGAACGCGTCCACCAGCACCTCGTGCGCGGCCAGGTAGCTCGGCAGCGGGTAGGCCGGTTCCATCGCCTTGCGCATCAGCGGCACTAGGTCCGCGTCCGAGCGCACCCGGGCGGCCTGCTCGACCTCCCGGGATTCGGCCAGCTGCGGCAGCATCTCCACGAACCGGTCGATCGCGAGCAGGCTCGCCAGCGAGTCCCGCGAGATCGGCACCTCGTCGTCGAAGTCCGGGCCCTCCGGGCGCCGCGTCATCTCCAGCTGATCCGGGTCGATGTCGCCGCGGGCGGTCGCGCGGCGCACCGACAGCGCCATCGCCGCGGGCAGCACCTTCGCCAGCGTCTCCGCGGAGACGTTCTTGTACAGCGCGGCCAGCGCGTTGCGCTCCAGCAGGAAGTGCTCCCGCGCCGAGGACACCTGCGTCATCGAGGCGTGGTGGCGGTGGAAGGTCAGCGACCGCGGCTCGTAGCGCACCCGCCAGCCGCGCAGGTTCAGCCGCCAGCCCAGGTCCACGTCCTCGTAGAACATGAAGAACCGCTCGTCGAACCCGTCCAGCGCGGCGAACAGCTCGGCGCGCACCAGCAGCGCCG